>NZ_JBPQTX010000269.1:0-9790 GCF_051386555.1 Streptomyces sp. URMC 126 | reverse complement strand
GCCCGGCCCCCGCCGCCACCTCCGAGGCCGCCGGTGTACGGCCGTCCGGCGGCGTCCTCGACGCCCTGCGCGCGATCTGGAGCGAGGTGCTCGGTCTGCCGGCCGACCGGATCGGCGACGGCGACGACTTCTTCCGGCTCGGCGGCCAGAGCATCTCCTGCATCCTGCTCATCGCCCGTGTCCGGCAACGCCTCGGCGTGTTCGTGAGCGTCGAGGACGTCTTCGCCCTCCGCACCCTGGCCGAGCTCGCCCGCCACCTGGACAGCGCCCCGGCACACCGGGCCGAGCCGGACCCCGCCCCCGCGCCGGCAGCGCCCGCGGACGCCCCCCTGACCCTGCGCGCCAACGGCCTCCAGCAGGGCCTGCTCTACCACGCGCTGAAGAGCCCGGACGGCGACGACGCCTACGTCATGCAGTCCGTCCACCGCTACCGCTGCGCCCTCCGCCCCGAGCTGATGCGGGAGGCGTGGCAGCACGCCCAGCGCACCTACCCGGCCCTGCGGCTGCGCTTCGAGTGGGCCGAGGAGCCGCTCCAGATCATCGAGCCCGACGGCCGGCCCGTCGACTGGCGCTACCTGGACCTGAGCGCGGTGTCCGACGCCGACGAGCAGGACGCCCGGATCCGCGAGCTCCAGGAGCGGGACCGCGCCGAGCCCTACGACCCGGCCGCCGGCCGCCTCTTCCGCGTCCACCTGGTCAAACAGCGCGACGACCTGTACGCGCTGGTCTTCAGCTGCCACCACCTCATCCTGGACGGCTGGAGCCTGCCCGTCCTCCACGACGACGTCCACCGCACCTACCTGCGCCTGCTGCGCGGCGAGCCGGTCGCACCGGCCGCGGACCACGCGTACGTCGCGGCCCAGCGGTACTGGGAGGAGCACCGGGACGACGACGTCGACCACTGGCTCCGGGAGGTCGAACGCGTCGACGAGCGGGGCGACTTCGCCGGGCTGCTCAAGGAGGACATCCGCTACCGCGTCGACCTGAGCGACTACGACCACGTCCGCGAGCACCGGACCCGCGGGCTGGGCCTCGGCGCGGAGCGCACCGCCGCGCTCAAGGCGCTGTGCGCCGCCCACTCCGTCACCCTGCACTCGGTGCTCCAGTTCGTCTGGCACCAGGTGCTGCACGCCGTCGGCGGCGGGAACACCACGGTGGTCGGCACGATCGTGTCCGGCCGCAATCTGCGCGTCGACGGCATCGAGAACTCCGTCGGCCTGTACATCAACACCCTGCCGCTGATCGTCGACCACGACGCCCAGGCGGCCGGCGACGTCGGCACGGCCCTGAGGGCCATCCAGTCCGCCGTCAACACCATGAACAGCCGCAGCACCGTCGAGCTGGGCCGGCTCGGCACCGGCGGGATGAAGCGCCGGCTCTTCGACACCCTGCTGGTGCTGGAGAACTACCCCCGCCTCCTCGCCGAGGCCGAGGAGTACGACGAACTCCTGCGCTTCGAGAAGGCGTACGACGCCGACAAGGTCGACTACCCGCTGGCCGTCGTGGCCCGCGAGGAGGGCGACGAGCTGACGGTCACCCTCTGGTACGCGGGCGAGCTCTTCGAGGACGCCACGATCGACATGCTCCTCGACGTGGCCGGCACCCTCTTCGCCCAGGTGGCGGAGGACGTCACCCGGCCCGTCACCGCCCTGGAGCCGGTGTCGCCCGCCATGATCGAGCGGTTCGACGCCTGGAACCGCACCTGGACCCCGTACCCGGACGGCCTGACCCTGCACGCCGTCTTCGAACGGCAGGCCGCCGCCTGGCCGGACGAGACGGCCGTGGTCTACCGCGACACCCGCCTGACCTACCGCGAACTCGACGAGCGCGCCAACCGGCTCGCCCACCACCTGCGGTCCGTCGTCCCGCTGCGGCCGGACGACCTGGTGGGCCTGGTGCTCGACAAGAGCGAGCTGATGATCGTCGCGATCGTCGCGGTGTGGAAGGCCGGCGCCGCGTACGTCCCCATCGACCCCGGCTACCCCGACGACCGGATCGCGTACATGCTGGAGGACACCGGCGCCCGGCTCGTCGTCGCCAACGAGGCGCACGGCGACCGGCTCCGCGCCCTCCCCGGCGCGGCGGCGTACCGGGTGCTCGGCGTCGAGGGGCTGCCGCTGGACGAGCACCCGGCGGACGCACCGGTCTCGGACGTCACCAGCACCGACCTCGCCTACGCCATCTACACCTCCGGCACCACCGGCCGCCCCAAGGCCGTCCTCGTCGAGCACCGCGGCGTCGTCAACCTCCAGACGTCCCTGGCCGAGCTGTTCACCCTGGACCGCTCCCGGGGCCGGGAGGCGCTGCTGTCCTTCTCCAACTACGTCTTCGACCACTTCGTCGAGCAGATGACCGACGCGCTGCTCAACGGCCAGAAGCTCGTCGTCCTCGACGACACCATGCGCACCGACCCCGAGCGGCTGTACCGGTACATCGACGACGAGCACGTCACCTACCTCTCCGGCACGCCGTCCGTGCTGTCCCTGTACGACTGGTCCTCGACGCGCACGCTGACGCGCATCGACGCGATCGGCGAGGACTTCACCGAGCCGGTGTTCGACCGGATCCGCGAGACGTTCGACGGCACGATCATCAACGGCTACGGCCCGACCGAGATCTCCATCACCAGCCACAAGCGCCCCTACGCGGTGGGCGAGCGGCGCGCCACCAAGAGCATCGGCCACCCGGTCGCCAACACCACCGCCTACGTCCTCGACCGCCATATGCGCCGGGTGCCGGTCGGCGGCCTGGGCGAGCTCTGCATCGGCGGCGACGGCGTCACCCGCGGCTACCTGCACCGCGACGACCTCACGGCGGAACGCTTCGTCGACAACCCCTTCCGCACCCCGGAGGACGTGGCGGCCGGCCGCAACGCCCGCCTCTACCGGACCGGCGACCTGGTCCGCTGGCTGCCCAACGGCGAACTGGAGTGCCTGGGCCGCACCGACCTCCAGGTCAAGATCCGCGGGCAGCGCGTCGAACTCGGCGAGGTGGAGGCGGTCCTGTCCGCCTACCCCGGCGTGACCCGGTCCCTGGTGATCGCCCGCGAGCACGGCGGACGCGCGGGGGCGCAGAAGTACCTCGTCGGCTTCTGCATCTGCGACCCCGAGGTCGAGGAGTTCGACGAGCAGGACGTCAAGCAGTGGATGCGCGCGACCCTCCCCGAGGCCATCGTGCCCGCGCGCGTCCTGCGCATCACCGACATCCCCGTCACCCCCAGCGGCAAGCTGGACGTCCGCCGGCTCCCGGAGACCGACTTCGGGCCGGGCGACACCACCGAGTACATCGCCCCCGCCGACGACGTCGAGATCCGGCTGTGCGGCATCTGGGCCGCCGTGCTCGACGTCCCCCCGGACCGCATCGGCGCCCACGACGACTTCTTCGCGCTCGGCGGCGACAGCATCCGCGCGATGGCGCTCGCCCAGGCCGTCACCACCGGCTTCGGCCGCGGCCTCGGCGTCACGACCGTCCTCCGGCACACCACCCTGCGCGCGCAGGCCCGGCACATCCGGGACGCGGCCGCCCGGCCGGACGACGCCGCCGGCGCGCCGCCGGAGTCCACCCGCCTCGCCGTGACCGGCCGGCCCCCGGTGTCCCTCGCGCAGGAACGGCTGCTGTTCATCGAGGAGTTCGAGGGTGGGACCGCCGCCTACGACATCCCGTTCGCCCTGCGGATCCCGGCGGACGGCACCCTCACCCCGGACGCCGTCGCCGGGGCCCTCCGCACCCTGGTCCGGCGCCACGCCGCCCTGCGCACGCTGCTCACCACCGACGGCGACGGCGTCCGGCGGCAGCACGTCCTCCCGGAGGACGCCGTACCGGCCGCCCTCGGCACCCCCGTGCACCGGGTCGACGACATCGCCGCGCTGGACGAGCGGCTGGTCGCGTGCGCCGGCCACGTCTTCCGGCTGGACGCCGAACTGCCCCTGAAAACAGATCTGTTCGAGGTAGCGAGCGATCCGGACGCCCTGTACCTGAGCCTCGTCTTCCACCACACCTGCTTCGACGGCTGGTCCTGGAACGTCTTCCGGGAAGAGCTGACGGCGCTGCTCCGGGGTACGCCCGAGAGCGCCCTCGGGCCGGTCGGCGGCGGCTACGCCGAGCACGCGGTGGGGGAGCGGCGGTACCTCACCGGCCGCCGGCTGGCCGCGCTCACCGACTTCTGGACCGAAGCGCTGGCGGGCCACGAGCCCGTCCCGCTCCCGCTGGACCGGCCGCGCCCGCCCCGCTTCGACCACCGGGGCCGGGAGCTCGACTTCACCGTCGACGAGCCGACCACGGAGGCGCTCCGGGCCCTGGCCCGGTCGGCGCGCGTCAGCCTCTACAGCGTGCTGCTGGGCGCCTGGTGCCTCATGCTGAACGCCTACACCGGCCGCCACGACTTCATCGTCGGCACCCCCACCGCCAACCGGGGCCGCCCCGAGTACGACCGGACGATCGGCCTCTTCGCCAACCTGCTCGCGCTGCGCGTGAACGTCGACCCGGACGCCACGCTGGCGGACTACGTCCGCGCGGTGGGCGAGCGGGTGGTCGCGGCCCAGGTCCACGGCGAGCTGCCGTTCGAGCAGCTCGTCAAGGAGCTCGCCCTGGAGCAGGACCCCAGCCGCCACCCCCTCGTCCAGGTCAACTTCACGCTCCAGAACCTCACCGCGGACCCGGCCCCCTCGGCGGACGGCCGGCCCGCGCCCACCGAGCACCGGCCGGACGCGGACGGCTGGACGGCCACCAAGTTCGACCTGTCGGCCACCCTGACCGAGACCGCCGGCGGGCTCGCGGGCAACCTGACGTACGCCGCGTCCCTCTTCGACGACGTGAGCGCCGAGGGATTCGCGGCCACCTTCCGGCACATCCTGGAGGAGTTCGCCCGGCTGGCCGGCGCGGGCGGTTCGGCCGGACTGGCCGAGGTGACGCTCGTCGCGGAGGCCGAGGAAACGGCCGGCGAGGAGAGCGACGCCGCCCCCGTACCGGCCCCGGCGGCGCGGACGCTCCACGCCGTGTTCGAGGAGCAGGCGGCGGCCCGTCCGGACGAGACAGCGGTGATCTGCGGCGACACCCGGCTGACGTATCGTCAGCTGGACGAGCGCGCCGACCGGCTGGCCCGTCGCCTGCGGACCGCCGTCGCCCTGCGGCCGGGCGACCTGGTCGCCCTGATGCTCGACAAGAGCGAGCTGACGGTCGTCGCGATCCTGGCGGTGTGGAAGGCCGGGGCGGCCTATGTGCCGATCGACCCGGACCACCCCGACGACCGCGTCGCGTTCATGCTGGACGACACCCGCGCCCGGCTGGTGATCACCGACCGGGACCACGGGACGCGGCTGCGGGGACTGCCCGTGGTGGACGCCACCGAGGATGCCACCGAGGATGTCCCGACACCCGTAGGTGCCCTCCCCCCGGCTCCCGAGGCCACCGGCGCCGACCTCGCCTACGCCATCTACACCTCCGGCACCACCGGCCGCCCCAAGGCGGTACGGGTCCCGCACCGCGCGGTGGACGGCTTCCGGCGGGAGGTGGCGGGACGGTACGCGAGCGTGCCGGGCGCGCCCGGGGGGCCGCGCGAGGGTGTGCTCTTCCTGGCCAACTACGTCTTCGACTTCTCCGTCGAGCAGCTGGCCCTCTCCGTCCTCAGCGGCAACACCCTCATCATCCCGCCGCGGGACGCCGCCCACGACGACGCCTTCTACGCCTACGCCGAACGCGCGGGCCTCACCTACCTCAGCGGCACCCCCACCCAGGTCCAGCAGTTCGACCTGGCGCGGCTGCCCGGCCTGCGGCACGTCCTCGTCGCCGGCGAGGCGTTCCACGAGCACCACTTCGACCGGATCCGCGAGGGATACGCCGGGCCGATCGTCAACGCCTACGGCACCACCGAGACGGCCGTCTACAACACCGTCCGGTACTTCGCCCCCGGCGAGCCCTACCGGGACACCCTCGGCCGGCCGCTCGGGAACACCCGGCTCCACGTGCTCGGCGACGCGATGCGGCCGCTTCCGCCGGGGGCCGTCGGCGAGCTGTACGTGGGCGGCGAGTGCGTCGCCGACGGCTACCTCGACCGGCCGGAACTCACGGCCGAACGGTTCCTGCCCGACCCGTTCCGCACCCCGGACGAGCGGCGCGACGGCCGGGCCGTCGAGGAACGGCGCGACGTCCGGACTCCCGTCCTCTACCGCACCGGCGACCTCGTCCGCCTCACCCACGACGGCGAACTGCGGTACATCGGCCGCAACGACGCCCAGGTGAAGATCAACGGTCTCCGGATCGAACCCGGCGAGGTGGAGGCCGTCCTGGCCGCCTGCCCGCACGTCCGCGAGTGCGCCGTCGTCGCCACGGCGGACGGCGGGGCGCCGGGCGGCAAGCGGCTCGTCGGCTACTACACGGCCGACGAGGGCACGGCCGTCGACGAGGACGCGGCGTTCGCCGCCCTGCGGGCGCGGCTCATGCCGGGCATGGTGCCGTCCACGCTGGTCCGCCTGGACCGGCTGCCGACGACCGTCAACGGCAAGCTCGACACCAGGGCGCTCCCCGCGGTGGACTTCACCTCCCGCCGCACGGCGCACACCGCCCCGCGCGACCGCGCCGAGGCCCTGCTCTGCCGGCTCTGGGGCGAACTGCTGCCCGGCGGCACGGTGGGCATCGACGACGACTTCTTCCGCTCGGGCGGCGACAGCATCGGAGCGCTGCGCCTGGCGAGCCGGGTGCGGCGGGAGACCGGGCACGACGTCGGCGTCAAGGACGTCTTCGACCACCCCACCGTGCGCGGGTTCGCGGACCACGTCCTCACCGGGCGGACCGCCGCGCGCCGGACACCGGAGGAGAACCACGAGGCGCCGGAGCAGGGGACGCTGGAGGGCGACTGCCCGCTCCTCCCCGTCCAGGAGTGGTTCTTCACCAGGCCCCTCACCGACCGCGCCCACTGGAACCAGACCTTCGCCGTCACCACCCCCGAGCTCGACCCGGACCGGCTGCGGCGGGCCCTGGCCCGGCTGGCCGCGCACCACGACGCGTTCCGCCTGCGGTACCGGGACGGGGACGGCGTGCGGACCACCCAGTTCTACGCCCCCGGCATCCCGGATCTCGACCCGTACGTACTCGACGTACGCGGCCTGACCGACGAGGAGATCCGCGGCCGGCTCACGGAACTACAGGCCGGCTTCGACCTGGAGCACGGCCCGACCGCCCGCGCCGCCTACCTCCACGGGTACGCGGACGGCAGCGCGCGCGTCTGGTTCGCCCTGCACCACCTGCTCGTCGACACCGTCAGCTGGCACATCCTCGCCCAGGACCTGGAGATCCTCTACCACGGCGGCGAGCTGGGCGAGAAGACGGCGAGCTACCGGCAGTGGGCGCGGGCGCTGCGCGCCTACACCCCGGACGAGGACGAGCGCCGGCTGTGGGAGACCACGGTCGACGCCTTGACCTCGGCGGACGCCTGGGGCGCGACGGGCGGAGGCGCCGCATCCCACCGGGAGGAGTTCACCCTTCCCCCGGCCCTCACCCGCACCCTGCTCACCGAGAGCCACTGGGCGTACGACACCACCATGAACGACCTGCTGCTGACCGCGACCGGACTGGCCCTGCGGTCGGTCACGGGCCGCGAGGAACAGCACGTCACCGTCGAGGGCCACGGCCGGGAACGGTTCGCGGGAGCGCCCGACGTCCGGGCCACCGTCGGCTGGTTCACGACGATGCACCCGCTGGCCGTCCGGACGGACCCGAGGGACCTGGGCCGCAGCATCGTCGCCACCCGGGACGCCGTCCGGCGCGTCCCGCACCACGGCATCGGCTACGGCGCGCTCCACGGCGCCTACGGCACCGAGCGGGCACCGCTCGCACCGGTCTCCTTCAACTACCTGGGCCGGTTCGCGGACGACGGACCGCGGACCCCGGGCGACGGCCCCGCGCCCTGGCGGCTCGACCCGGCGCTGTGCGGCGCCCACACCTCCGAACGCGACCGCGGAGTGCACCAGTTCGCGGTGGACGTGACGGCGCACTGCGCGGGCGACCGCCTCGTCACCGTGGTCGACAGCCGCCTGGACCGGGCGACCACCGAACGGTTCGCCGGCGAACTGCGCACCTGGCTCGAACGGATCGTGACCCACACGATGACCGTGGCCCGCGACCAGGAGACAGCGGACCGCCCGACCGCGACCCGTACGCCGCTGGGGGACCCGGAACCCTTCACTCCCTACGTCCTGGCGGGTCAGGAGAAGGAGCCGGACCACACCCTCTTCGTCTTCCCCCCGGGCGAAGGCGGAGCGGAAAGCTACCTGGGCAACATCGCCCAGCGGCTGACCGGTTCCCGGCTCGTCCTGTTCAACAACGTGCACCTGCACACACCCATGGAGTCGTTCGAGGCCGTCGCCGACTACTACCTCGAACACGTCCGCGCCCTCCGGCCGTCCGGCCCGTACAGCCTCCTCGGCTGGAGCTTCGGCGGCATCGTCGCCCTGGAGGCGGCGCTGCGCCTGGCCCGGGAGGGGGAGAAGATCGACCACCTCTTCCTCATCGACCCGTACTTCGACATCCGGACCGCCACGGCCGCCATCGGTCTCCCGGGCGTCCGGGACGTCCTCGACCCGATCAACCACCACTACGTTCCCGACCCGGCCGACCTGGAACGGCTGGACGCGAGCACCGGCAAGGTGGTGCTGTTCAAGGCGGGCGAGGAGAACGAGATAGCCCTCGACGACCGCCAGCGCCGGCTCTTCGCCCACTACCAGCGAACCCCGTACAACGGCCTCGACGCGCTCCTGCCGGCCCGGTCGATCGAGGTCCACCCGCTGCGCGGCGCGACCCACCACTCCTGGGTGCGGAACGACCGTCTGGTGGCCGAGCTCTGCGCACGCGTCGAAACCCTGCGTGACGCCACCTGACCTCTCCCTACGGTTCCACGGAGGATTTCCATGCCCATTCCGATGCCGTCGGCGGACGTCCCGACGATCGACGTCTCGCCGCTCTTCGGCACCGACCCGGACGCGAAAGCCGACGTCGCCCGGCAGATCGACAAGGCCTGCCGGGGCTCCGGATTCTTCTACGCGTCCCACCACGGAATCGACGTCCAGAAGCTCCAGGACGTCGTGAACGAATTCCACCGCACGATGACGGACGAGGAGAAACACGCCCTGGCCATCAACGCCTACAACCCGGCCAACCCCCGGGTGCGCAACGGCTACTACATGGCCGTGAAGGGCAAAAAAGCCGTCGAATCCTGGTGCTACCTCAACCCGTCCTTCGACGCCGACCACCCGATGATCAAGGCCGGCGCCCCGATGCACGAGGTCAACATCTGGCCCGACGAGGACCGCCACCCGGGATTCCGCGCGTTCTCCGAGCAGTACTACCGCGACATGTTCCGGCTCTCCCGCCACCTGATGCGCGGCTTCGCCCTCGCCCTGGGCCGCCCGGAGGACTTCTTCGACGCCGCCCTCTCCGAGACCGACACCCTCTCCGCCGTCTCGATGATCCGCTACCCCTACTTGGACGACTACCCGCCGGTCAAGACCGGCCCGGACGGCACGAAACTGAGCTTCGAGGACCACCTCGACGTCTCCATGATCACCGTCCTCTTCCAGACCGAGGTCCAGAACCTCCAGGTCGAAACCGTCGACGGCTGGCGCGACCTCCCCACCTCGGGCGAGAACTTCCTGGTGAACTGCGGCACCTACCTGGGCTACCTCACCCACGACCACTTCCCGGCCCCGAACCACCGCGTCAAATTCCGCAACGCCGAACGCCTCTCCCTCCCCTTCTTCCTCCACGCCGGCGCCAACACCACCCTCACCCCCTTCACCCC
>NZ_JBPQTX010000268.1:0-9798 GCF_051386555.1 Streptomyces sp. URMC 126 | reverse complement strand
GCCGCCTCCGGCGGCGCGGCCTGCGGGCCGGCGGCGGGTGGGGTGGGTTGGGCCGTGGCTCGCGAGGCGGTGAGTGGATCCGTGGCCTGTGGCACCGCCGGTGCGGGCGGGACGTCGGTCGGCCCGGGCCGCCGTACGCCGGCCGCGGGGCCGGTGCTCGTGGACGCGCCGGCCGGCTCGGCGCCGGCGGGCTCGGTGCCGTTCGGTCCGGTGCCGGGCCGCCCCGGAACCCGGGCTCCCGTCACCGGCGCCTCGGCACCCCGCTGCCCCGGGACCGGCAGGCCCGGAGGCGCGTCACCGCCCGCCGCGTCCGGACCCGGCAGACCCGGCCCCGGCACCCCCGCGCCCGGCGCGTCCGGGACCGGCGCCCCCACGGGCGCCGCCCCGCCCGCCGGGCCCACCGCCGACAGCGCCGGTTCCCGGCGCAGGATGGCCTGGTGGAGCCGGCGCAGTTCCTCCCCCGTGCCCACGCCGAGCTCGCGGGCCAGCCAGTCGCGGGTGCGGGTGTAGACGTGCAGGGCCTCGGCCTGCCGGCCGAGCCGGTACTGGGCCGTCATCACCTGGCCGGCCAGCCGTTCACGGCCCGGGTGCGCGTGGGCCTCCGCGTCGAGCTCGGCCACCGCCTCCAGGTCGCCGAGGGCGAGGCAGGCGTCGGCCCAGGTCTCGACCGCCGAGAGGCGCAGGCGCGCCAGCCGTTCGGCCTCCTCCGACAAGGCCGGGTAGTCCGGGAGTTCCTCGTACGGCGTGCCGCGCCACAGGCCCAGGGCGGCCCCGAGGACGTCCCGGGCCTCGGCGTGCCGCCGGTCGCGCTGGAGCGCCCGCCCCTCGGCCACCGCGTCCTCGAAACGGCAGGTGTCGACGTCCTCGCGGCGCAGGCCGAGGACGTACCCGGTGGCCATGCGGCGGATCAGCCGGTTCCGCGCACCGGAAGCGGAAGCGGAAGCGGAAGCGGAAGCGGAGGCTGGGGCGGGGCCGGAGCCGGGCGACGCGGCCGGTGGGGCCAGGGAGCGCCGGAGGTGGGAGATGTAGCTGTGCAGGGAGGCGGGGCCGCGGTCCGGGACCCGGCCGCACCACAGCTCCTCCGTCAACTGCCGGGCCGGCACGACGTGTCCGACCCGCATCGCGAGGAGCGCCAGGAGCGCGCGGCGGCGCGGCGGGCCGAGCTCGACGGCGTGGCCGCCGGTGTCGGCGGCCATCGGTCCGAGCAGCCACAGGCGGGGGCGGGGGGAGTCACGGCGCGCGTCCGCGGCCGGCTGGTCTTCGGGAGCTGCCATCAGTCGTCCGCTTTCCTCCGGCCCGGCCGCGCGGCATTTCGAACGGTTGACCCCGTCGCGAGGCGATCTTCGCACAGGTCGTCAGCCGGGCCAAGCGGCCTTCAAGGACGCTTCAAGCGGCCGGACAAGCCGTGCGCAAGGCGCGGGAGAACCAGGCAAGGGGGGTGTGGCACGGTTCCCGCAATTCCCCGCGGTCCCCCCCCATGGAACGGGAGAGTGAAATGAGCACGCCAATTTTAGGGCTTCATGCGGTGGCTTCCGACCGGCGCGTCGTGACGCAGTCCGGACGCGGGTCCGCCCAGAGCCGACGGCGTGAAGTCCGCCGGGCGGCGGCCGCCGCGCCCCTGCGGGTCGCCCTGCACGCCGCGGACCACCTGACGTACACGGGACTGGCCAGCTATCTGGAGATCGACGACCGCGTGACGGTGGCGGCCCCGGACGACGCGCCGGCCGACGTCTCCCGGCCGGAGACGGACCACCGCCACGCCCCGGCCGGCACCGTCCGCCCTCGGCCGGACGACGCCGACGTCACGGTGTTCGCGGCCGACACGGTGAGCGGCGAGACCCTCGGTGTCCTGCGCGGTCTGGCGGCGGAGCGGCGGACGGGACCGTTCCTCGTCATCGCCGGCACCCGCTGGAAGGCCGACGTCGCCCTGGCCGTCGAATGCGGCGTCCGCGCGGTGCTGTGGCGGCGCGACACGACGCCGGAGACGCTCGTCCGCACCCTGCTCCAGCTGCGCGACGGCGGCGGCTGCCTGCCGGCCGACCTCCAGGGGCAGTTGCTCGACCAGGTCCAGCGGGCGTACCGCGACGTCCTCATTCCGCAGGGACTGGCCTCCGCCCGCCGGCTGACCGCCCGCGAGGCCGACATTCTGCGGCTCATCGCGGAAGGACGGGAACTGGCCGAAATCGCGGACCGGCTGGCCTATTCCGAGCGGACCGTCAAGAACATCCTGTACCGAATGATGGAACGCCTTGAGGTACGCAACCGCGCGCATGCGGTTTCCTATGCCATCCGTTCCGGGCTGATCTGAACTCGGGTACATACGGGCACCGTCCGGAGAACAAAGGGCAGAGTGGTTCCCGAATCCCTTCGCCCGCCGTCCGCGTTCGTCACTCTTTTCCCGCGGAGACCACCGCACCGGCCGCTCCGTCGGCCGCGAACCGGCAGGGAAAGGAGCCCCGATGTCCGTCACCGCCCCGGCAGGAACGGAGCAGTGGGTGCGCGGCGCGCTCGCCGCCCACTGGGGCGAGCCCTGGGCGGGCGCCCGCCTGAGCCCGCTCACCGTCGGAGGCGCGGCCCCGCTCACGCACACGGCGGGCCTGTGGCGGGTCGCGGCGCCCGGCGGCGGCCCCGGCGGCCCCGGCGGCCACGTCGACCACGTGCTCAAGGTGCGGCTGAACGCCGAAGCGGTACGGCCGGGCCCGTTCTACCCCCTCAAGGACCGGGTGGCCGCCCACTGCCGCCGGCGGGGGGTGCCGGTGCCGCCCGCCGTGCCCGCCGCCGACGGGCGCACCGCCGTCGAGCACGACGGCGTGCCCTGCGAACTGACCCCCCACTGCCCCGGCGTACCGGCGCGCGGCGGCCGGGAGCGGGCCGCCGCCGTCGTCGCCACCGGACTCGACCTGCGGGAGGCCCTGGACGCCCTCCCCCCGGACGTGGCCGGGGAACTGGCGCCGCTCCGCCTGCCGTCGCTGGTCGAGGAGGAGCACCCGCCCACCGCATTCCGGGACGCCGTGGATCGGCTGCTGCCCAAGGCCGAGCGCGGCACCGACCCCTGGCACCGCGCCGCCGCCGGCGTCCTGCGCGAACTCCGCGCGGCCGAGCCGCTGCTGCGGGAGGCACCGGACGCGGGCGCCCGCCCCTCCGTCGTCCACGGCGACCTGCACATCCACCACTTCCTGCTCGACCCGCGCGGGGAACCACGCGTCCTGGCCGTGCTCGACTTCGACAACCTGCACGTCGGCGACCGGCTGCTCGACCTCGCCTGGATCGCCGACACGGCCGTCCTGGCCTGCGGCGACGACACCCGCGCGGCCCGCGACGTCCTCGCCGGGCTGCTTCGCTCCGGGCGCCGCCGCGGCCTGCTGCGGCCCGGGGACGAGCACCTGCTCATGCCCGTCCTGACGGCGCACTCGCTCCCGGTCATCGTGGACATCGCCAAGGACATCCTCGACCGCGGCCTGCCGTCCCCGCAGTGGCTCGCCTACTTCGACCTGCTGTCCCCGGCCCGCCGGCTCACCGCGCACCGGCTGCTGACCGGCCCGCGGGCCGACTGACCCCCTCCGGGTCCACTGACCCCCTCCAGAGAACCCCCGTCCCGTCCGGCACCACCGGCCCCCGGCCGCACCTCTCACACCAGGAGCCTCCATGACCGACGAAGCCGTCACCGACCCCCGACACCCCCTGTCCTCCTGGCCGTCCGACCTGTCGGCCTTCTGCTTCGAGGTCCCGCACTCGCCCGAGGCGCTCCTCTTCACGTCCGGCAAGGGCGTCCGGCTGGCCGACGCGGCGGGCCGCAGCTACCTGGACGCCCTGTCCGGGGTCTTCGTGACCTGCTTCGGGTACGACTGCGAGCCCATCGTCAGCGCCGTCACCGACCAGTTGCGCACCCTGCCTTTCAACCCGCCGCTGCACGGCACCAACCAGGCCGCGCTGGACCTCGCGCGGGCCCTGGTGGACCTGGCGCCCGCCGGGATCACGGCCGCCAAGCTGGTCAACGGCGGTTCGGAGAGCGTCGAGGCCGCGATGCGGCTGGCCCGCCTCTACCACCGCGCGCACGGGGAGCCGGGCCGGGTGAAGGTCCTCGGCTACTACCACGGCTACCACGGGGCCACGTTCGGCTCGCTGTCGCTGACCGGCCGCCCCGACACCACCCGCTTCGGACCCGGCCTGCCCGGCATCGTCCACGTGTGGCCGCCGGACTGCCTGGAGAGCTTCTGGGACGTCCCCCCGGAGCGGTCCGGCGCCCTCGCCGCCGCCATGATCGAGCGGACCATCGAGGCCGAGGGACCGGACTCGGTGGCGGCGCTCGTCGTGGAGCCCGTCATCCACCTGCGCGGCATGGCCCTCCCCCCGGACGGCTACCTGCCCGCCCTCCGCGAGGTGTGCGACCGGCACGGCGTCCTGCTGGTGTTCGACGAGATCGTCACCGGCTTCGGCCGCACCGGACAGCCCTTCGCGGCCCAGACCTACGGCGTGACCCCCGACATCCTCTGCGCCGGCAAGGGCATATCCGGCGGCTACGCGCCGCTGGCCGCCGTGCTCATGGCCGGGCACATCGCCGCCGTGCTCGGCGAGGAGGGCGGTCCGGTGTCGTTCGCCCCCTCCCACACCTACGCCGCCAACCCGCTCGCCGCCGCGGCCGGCCTCGCCGCCGTCACCCTGTTCCGCGAGGGCGGCTGGCCGGCCCGGATCCGCGAGCTCGCGGCGTACACGGAACTCCGGCTCCGCGAGGCGGCCGGCGGGCGCGGGACCGTGCGCGCGGCGGGCCTGCTGTACGGCGTGAAGCTGACCGGCCCCGGCGAACGCCTCGGCGAGCGGGTGGCCTCCGCCTGTCTGCGCCGCGGCCTGATCCTCCGAGGCCAGGACGACTGGGTGGTCCTCGCGCCCGCCTTCGTCACCACCACGGCGGAGACCGACGAGACCGCGCGCATCCTGGGCGAGGCCCTGGACGAGGTCTGCGGAGCCGCCCGGTGACCGGCCTCCACGAGCGGTTCGCGGCGCCCGTCCGCGAGGCGCTGCCCCGGCTCACCGCCGCCGAACGCGCCGTGGCGATCCGGGAACTGGACGCCATGGAGTCCGCGCGAACCGCCCACCGGGCCGGTGCGGACCGGCTGCTGGACGGCCTGCGCGAGATCGCCGCCCACGTCCCCGAACGCCTCTACACCGACAGCGCCGACGTCCTGCTGCGCATGCACGAGATCGCGGGCTCCGGGAACCTGCAGAGCAACCTGTCCTCGCTGCCCCTCGTCCGCGCCTGCTTCGCCCACGGGCTCGTCGACGACGGCCGCGAACGGCACGAAGCGCCCGCCGAACTCGTCGTCGGCCGCGGCCACATCGCGCCCGCCTTCTACGCCGAACACTACGTGCGCGGCACCCTGCCCTTCGCCCCGCTGGCCACCCTGCACCAGGACGGGCTGACCGGAGTCGTCCACCGCGACCTCGGCTTCCGCAACACCATGCGGTACAGCCTCGGCGTCGGCGTGGCCCAGGCCGTCAGCCTGGCCTGGGAGCTGACGCGGCGCGGCGAGGACCGCAAGGTCGTCTGCCTCGCCGGGGACGGCGAACTGCACGAGGGCGCCGCCTTCGAGGCACTGCGCTTCGCGTACGACGCCGGCCTCCGCAACCTCCTCCTCGTCGTGGACGCCAACGGCAAGGGCATCGAACCCCTGGCGAAACCCGTCAACACCGGTTATCTGTCCGCCTACCTCGGCCGGATCACGGAGACCGACGGCACCGACGACCGCGCCGTCGAGGAGGCACTCGGAACGCTCCTCGCCCGGCCCGGCCCCGCCGCGCTCGTCTGCCGCACCCGCAAGGGCGAACACAGCTTCCGGCCGCCCGCAGACGCGGGCGAGGCCGCACCGCCCCGCCCGGTGTCCTTCGCCGCCGGCGCCGGCCGCCTGCTGGCCGCCCACCGGCGCCGCTCCGGCGCCGAACTGGCCGTGTTCACCCCCGACATGGCCGCCCGCTTCGGACTGCGCGGCCACGTGCCGTACACCAACACCGGCCTCGCCGAGACGCTCACCGCCGGCATGACGCTGTCCCTGCCGGACCACGTCACCAAGGTCGTCGCCACCGACGCCATGTACTACATGGACTCCCTGAGCATGCTCACCGAGGCCACCACCAGCGTCCGCAACCTCCTCGTCCTGGCCGGACGGAGCTGGGGCGCGTGGGGCGGCGCCCACAACGCCGTCAACCTGCTCGGCCTGCTGCTGCACACCCGCGTGTACGAGCCGGTCACCGCCGCCGAGTTCGACGCCTGCCTGGACCGGCTCGCCCACGATCCCGCCACCGCCCACGTCGTCAGCCTCGTCGACGCCCCGATCACCCCGCCGGCCCGCGACTGCTCGGCCGACCTCGACGGGAGCGTCTGGCTCACCCCGCCCGACGCCGGCGACCCGGACGCCGTCGTCGTCACGTTCGGCTACGCCGGCGTCCTGGTCGACGAGGCCAACCGCGGCCTCGGACTGCCGCACCTGCACTGCGCCGCGCTCACACCCCGGCTCGGCCCGGCCGCCCTCGGCGTGCTCGCCCGCGCCCGCCGCGTCCTGAGCGTCGAGTACAACGGCGCGGACGGCGGATTCGGCGAACGGCTGCGCTCCGCCTACCTGTTGCCCGTCGAAGTGCACGCGGTACGCCGGGACATCGCCACCCGCGTCCACCGGCACCAGCTCGCCCTGCACGGCATGAGCACCCCCCAGCTCCGCCAACGCCTCACGGCGCTGCGGGAGGACCGACAGGAGGCCGGGCATGCGCCTGCATACGCATGACTACCGGGCGCCGGACACCGAGGGCATCGTCGACGGGGCGGTCCTCATGCACCGCGAGATGTCCCGGCTGCTCGCCCGCCGCGCCCCCGCCGCCCTGCACGACCTCACCGCGGGCCCCGGCTGCGTCGCCGGGCTCGGCGCCGACGACGTGGTGTACGCCGGGTCCGGCCCGTACGCGTTCCTCTACCACCACTGGCGGGAGACGCACGGCGGCGACTTCCGCATCGTCCGCGAGGTGCACACCGCCCTCTGGTCCGGCTACTGGGCGCAGGAGGAACTGTGCGCGCCCCTGGTCCGGCCCGGCGACCTGGCGCTGTTCCCGACCGAGTACACGCGCCGGCTGTTCATCCGGAACTTCCCCTCCGTCACCGCCTGCGGCTCCGCCGTCGCCTACCCCATGCTGGACCGGCTGCCCCGGCGCTCCCCCCGGCCCGTCCCACCGCCCGGCCGGCCGCTGCGCGTCGGCTACCTCGGGGCGCTGTCGCTGGCCAAGAACTTC
This sequence comes from Streptomyces sp. URMC 126, assembly GCF_051386555.1. Lineage (NCBI taxonomy): Bacteria > Bacillati > Actinomycetota > Actinomycetes > Kitasatosporales > Streptomycetaceae > Streptomyces > Streptomyces sp. URMC 126. The sequence goes on along the minus strand of NZ_JBPQTX010000268.1, from coordinate 2,526 downwards.
GACCAGGTGCTGTCGGTGTTCGCCCGCTGCCACCGCGCGTCCGGCGGCGCCGTCCGCCTGGTGTGCGCGGGCAAGCCCAACGACCCCCGCTGGGAACCCGCCGGGGTGTACGCCGCCCTGGACCGCGCCGGGGTGCCCGCCGACGCCGTACGGATGGAGGGCGTCCGGCCACAGGAGGAACTCGCCGCGTTTTTCGACGCGATCGACGTCCTGCTCTTCCCCAGCACGGCCTCCCGCGAGACCCTCGGCCGCGTCGTCCTGGAGGCCCTGGCCCACGGCGTGCCGGTGCTCGCCGCCGCCGTCGGCCCGGCCGTCGAACTGCTGCCGGCCGAGAACCTCGTACCCACCGCCCTGGACACGCTCGGCACCTTCGACATGGGCCGGGTCGGCCCGCTCGGCCGGGTGGACGAGGACATTCTCGCGGAGAAGCTGCTCACCCGGGACATCGCCCCGGCGGCCCTGCGCTCCACCACCCCCTACGCCGACGCCACGTTCCTGCGCACCCTCGCCGGGCACCCCGTCCCGGCCCCCGCCGGGCACGACACCGTCCTGCCCGAGGCCGTACGCGTCGCGCCCCGCGGCGGACCCGCCCCGGACGCGGCCGAGGCCACCGCCCTGTTCCGCGCCTTCTTCGAACGCCACGACGCCACCCTGACCACCGCACTCGACGCGCGGGCCGACCGCACCGGCCGCGACGACCCGGCGCTGCGCCGCCTCGTCGCCGCGCCGGACCGCAACCTGGCCGACTACCGGGCCTTCCCCCGGCTCCTGGACGCCCTGGTCCTGCCCCCGCTCACGTACACCCTCGCGCCCGTCACCGCGGGCGCCGTACCGACAGGAGACACCCCATGACCAGCAACGACCGCGGGACGCGCCTGGCCGGCCAGGTGGCGCTCGTCGTCGGCGGCGGCCGCGGCATCGGCGCGGCCGTGGTCGAGACCCTCGCCCGGAACGGCGCCCGGGTGGTGGCCGCCGACACCGACCGGCTGCCCTCCGCCTACAACCACTACCGCTCCACGGCCGTCACCGGCTACGCCGAGGCCCGCGAACTCGCCGTCCGGCTCGCCGCCGAGGGCATGGCCGTGACGGCCGCCGAAGTGGACGCGACGGACGAGGACGCCGTACGCCGCCTCTACCAAGGCGTCGCCGACGGGCCCGGCCGCCTCGACACCGTCGTCAACGCCTTCGGGGTCACCCACGTGTCCCCGGTGGAGCGCATGGAACTCGCCGAGTTCCGCCACGTGGTCTCCGGCAACCTCGACGGCGTCTTCCTCTCCTCGCGGGAGGCGCTGCCGCTGCTGCGCGCCTCCGGCGGCGGCTCCATCGTCAACTTCTCCTCCGTTTCGGGCCGTTCGGGATTCGCCAAGGTCGCGCACTACTGCGCCGCCAAGTTCGGCGTCGTCGGCTTCACGGCCGCCCTCGCCCAGGAGGTCGCGAAGGAGAACATCCGCGTCAACGCCGTCTGCCCGGGAATGGTCAGGACCGGCATGTGGGATTACCTCCTCTCCGAGTTCGTCCGGCCCGGCGAGACCGAGGACGAGTGCTGGGAGCGGATGCGCGCGATGGTCCCGCAGCGGGAGTTCCAGACCCCCGAGGACATCGCGGATCTCGTGCTCTACCTCGCGGCGGCGCCCCGCGTCACCGGGCAGGCGATCAGCGTCGACGGCGGGATGACCGCGCCGTGACGGCGCCCGCGCCGGTGCCGGAGGGGGACGCCGTCCCCTTCGACGGCCCCGGGTGGTCCTTGGTGGGGCCCGGCACCGCCCCCGTCCGCACCGCGTCCGCCCTGGAGGTCCGCGCCGGGCGCGGCGCCGACCTGTTCGCCATGCCCGGCTGGTACACGGCGTCCGGCGTCCCCGCGCTGTCCAGGACGGTCCCGGGCGATCACACGGCGCACGTCCGAGTGAGCGTCGAAGGAGGGGAGTTCGGCGACGCCGGCGGCATCGTCGTGCACGGCTCCGGCGGCTGGTTCAAGGTCTGCGTGGAGCGGACCAGGGCCGGCGGCTGGGCGGTGGTCACCGTCGTCTCCCGGCCCGGGTCCGACGAGGCCGCGGGGCCGGCGCTGGCCGGCCCGCGCGCCGGGCTGCTGGTGACGCGGGAGGGCGCGCGGTACGCCGTCTTCTGCCGCGAGGACGCGGCCGGGGAGTGGCGCTTCGTCCGCACCTTCCTGTGGCCCGGCGACGCGCCGGAGGTCCGGCTCGGGCTGTTCGCCCAGGCGCCGTTCTCGGAGGCGTGCACCGCCCGGTTCACCGGGCTGCGGTGCGCGCCGGCGGCCCTGGCCGACCGGCGGTGAGCCGCGCCGCCCCGGGGCGCGGCCCGCCGCCCACGGCGCTCCGGGACGGCCGCGCTTCATCGGCCGTGCTCCACCGGCTGCGCCGCGCTCCGGTGGCCGGGGCCGACCGCCCGCACCGAGCCGAGGCGGTCGTCGCCGGCCGCCCCCCGTCGCTCCGGTATGGCCGCCCCACCGGCCGTACCGCCCCCCACCGGCCGGGACCGCCCGTCCGTACAGCTCCCGAACGGCCGGAG
>NZ_JBPQTX010000267.1:0-9802 GCF_051386555.1 Streptomyces sp. URMC 126 | reverse complement strand
GTCCGCCGCGACGCGGCGGGGGCTCGGGGGGAGGGGTGAGAGGCGACTGCGACGGGTGAGGGGCGCTTTCCCCGCGGGGCCGCGGGGCGGTTCTCCGTGGTCCCGCGACCCGGGCGACGGGCCGGGGCCGCTCCCACGGCGCCCCCGCCGCGCCTGCTGCGCCACTGGAGACAACCGGGTCGCGGCTGCTGCACCGCAGCATGTTGTGCCGCACTGCGCCATGTCAGACCGAACCGTGCTGTCCGCGCCGACCGGTCGCGTCCGGCCGACCGCCACCTAGCCGCCCCCCCCCGGAGCGCGGCGCGACCAGGCCCTCCACCCGCCCCGCCGAGCGGGCGGCCGTGCCGTCTCTTCCCGTCCTGGGGGCCGGCCCCCGTACCATCGGGCGGTATGAACGCCCCGCTCGACTCCTCCGCCGTGTCCGTCCCCGGCGCCTCCGGCGCCCCCCGCACGGCCGCCGCGCAGCTCACCGTTCGGACGTCCGAGGACATGCGGGAGCTGGGCCGCAGACTCGCCGGGCTGCTGCGCGCCGGTGATCTGGTGCTGCTCTCGGGAGAGCTGGGCGCGGGCAAGACGACGCTGACGCGCGGGCTCGGGGAAGGGCTGGGGGTCCGTGGGGCCGTCACCTCCCCGACCTTCGTGATCGCCCGCGTCCATCCGTCGCTGACCGGCGGACCCGCCCTCGTCCACGTCGACGCCTACCGGCTGTCCGGCGGGCTCGACGAGATGGAGGACCTGGACCTCGACGTCTCGCTGCCGGAGTCGGTGACGGTCGTGGAGTGGGGCGACGGCAAGGTCGAGGACCTGTCGGAGGACCGGCTGCGCGTCGTCATCGAACGCGCGGTGGGCGCGGAGGCGCCCGCGCCGAGTGACGACGAGGCCGCCGACGACGTCCGTACGGTGACGGTGAGCGGCGTGGGCGAGCGCTGGGCGGGGGCCGACCTCACCCCGCTCACGGCGGGCTGACCGGGCCTCGCTCCGTCACGCCACCCGTCCTCACTCCTGCTCACGCCGCCCGGTTTCGCCGCCCGGTCGTACCCCTGCGCGGCCGGGCGGCCCCACGCGCGTCCCCGACGCGTCAAAGCCGTCCCGCGAGAAGTAACCGACAAGGTGTCGGGAAGATGTTGCGATGTTGCCGCCGGGCGTGGTGACATGGGGGAAGAGACATGGTTAGGCATGCCTGACCTTGACCGGCTGCCCAAGGAGGCGTTCATGTCGGCCCAAGAGCCCCCAGCAGCCGTGGATCATGGTGCGCGTACGGCCGGTACGCCCCGCGCGGAGAACGGGGCCGAGGAGCGGACGCCCTCGGTGCGCGACCTCCTGGCCGCCTGTGCCGCCGCCGACGCGGTCTCCACACCGCCGCGGGCGCCGGCGTCCGAGTCCGCGGCGGACGCGGACGGCGAGGGCGAGCCGGACGGCCCGGACCGCCGGGCTGCGGCCTGAGAGCCTGCTTCTGAGCCTCGAAGCCGCAGGTCAGCCAACTCGCGCCCGTTATGCGAGGTTGAGCGCCGTTCGGTCGATCACCGAACGGAACGTCTAGGAATGCCTCAGCCAACGGTCGTGCGCCCGGCGACGTCCAGGGCCTCGGCGACGACGGCCCGCTCAGCGGTGGTGAACGGGCGGGTGCCACCCCCTCCTTGCGCCCGTCAGAAGGCGAACGTCGAAGGCGAACTACGCGACCGGGCCGCACCGTCGCCTGGCCACCCTCGGGGCCGAGGCCGGCGACATGGGCCGGCGCTGCCACCGCGAACGGGTTCTCCGGGAACTCCCCCGGCATCAGCAGCGCGCAGTCCGACATGACGACTCGCAGGCCCGGTGAGGCGTCAGTGAGCCGGCCGCGGCCGACGCCGTACGGGCCCATCGTTTTCTCGGCTACGGCCATGCGGTCGCCCCACCCGGCGCGGCCGTCGGGGTGGATCACGATGTACACCGAGGCATCAGTCATGCGCAGTTCGTAGTGGGCGGCGGTGAGGTTCAGAAGCAGGCTCCGAGCCTTCTCTGTCGAACACGCCATGACGGCGCGGGCGCGGCGGTTCCCGTGCGGGGCGGTGTTGAGCGTGACTTTCCGGCCAGGACGGACTCGTCCCACCGTCCCATGAGCATCTCGGAGACCGCCACGTTTCCGCAGGTCAGGGCGTGGGGCGTCCCACGATGACCCAATCCCCCGAGATCCATTGGCAGGCGCGGATGTGGCGCATCAGAGTCACTTCCGCAAGCCGGGCGGTGACGCGGTCCACCCCGCGTCACCGCACCACCGACAAGAACGGGGAGTACGCACATGAACGTACGCAGGAGCATCGCCGTGACCGCAGCGACCGCCATGCTGGGCGGAGGTCTCGCCCTGGCCGCACCGGCCGCCATCGCCGCGCCGGCGCAGGACGACACCGTCGCCCAGGCGCAGGTCCAGGAGCGCTGGCGGAACCTGTGGAACGCCGACATCTCCGGCGACTACCTCAAGACCCACGGCAAGAAGTGGGTCTCCGGCCAGTCCCTGGTGCCCCACGGCGCCAACATGGCCCGCGGCGTCTTCACCTGCTGGGGCGGTGGCGAGGCCAGCCTGACGGTCAAGGTCTCGGGCGGCGGCTCGAACACCAAGAAGCACCAGTGCAACGGCAAGAAGCACTACGCGACGGTGGCCGCCAAGGGCGGTCAGTCCTTCAACCTCATCCTCAAGGGCAAGAAGAACACGCGCGTCGAGGCGTGGGTCAACGGCTGAGGCTGCCGAGGGGCCTGAGAGGCCGAGACGCCCGGAGTGCCGTCACCGCCGCTGAGCGCCTGTTTTCCGAACCCCGGAAGGTGAGGGCTCGGTGACCTGGTCGCGGGCGGCGCCTGGGCCGGCTTGAGGTCGATCAAGCTCACGGCCACCCGGTGGCACTGACGACCGTCAGCGCCACCTCTGCGGCAGTACCTTCCGTTCGGGCAACGGTCACCGTGACCGTTGCCCGAACGCTTTCCCAAAGTTCCCGTTTCGGACCGACGGGCCTTGACCTGCTGATACAGGGGTCAGAAGCAGGCACTGAGGCGAGGCGCCCGACGCGGGCCCGCCCGCGGCCCTCGCGAGCCTCTCGCGGCGCGTCCCGCTACGGAACCACGACCACCTTGCTGCCCGTGGGCGCGAACTCCCACAGGGCCAGCCCGTCCGCCGGCTTCTGGCGGATGCCGCCCGTCTTCTTCGTCGGGTCCGGCTGCGGCGGGGAACCGTCCACGGCGGCGCTGAAGCCGAAGACGACGCCCTTCGCGTCGATGAAGAACCGGACGATGTGTTCGAGGCGCACGCCGTCCGACCCCGGGCCGTTGAGGTCCCGCGAGATCACCGAGTACGTCCCCGGCTGCGGGTTCACCGTGCTGGGCGTGACCTCGAAGGAGCGGGCGTCCTTGCCGTCGGCGTTCACCAGCCACACCCGCTTCTGGCCCACCGAGTAGACGACCCGCTTGCCCGTGCCGGAGCCGCTCGGGACGGCGGGCGGCGCGTCCTTGTGCGTGCCGGAACCCTTGCCCTTGCCGTCCTTGCCGGAGCCCTTGGCGTCGCCGGGCGTCGCGGAGGCGGCGGCGGACGAACGGTGGACGCGGTGGGGCGCGGCCGACGCCTCGTAGGCGAGGTAACCCACCACGGCCAGTGCCGCCGCGGTGAGCCCGGTCACGAAGATCCCGGAGCTGCTGCGTGCCACCCTGCGCACCCTTTCGTCCCCCGTACGACCATGCGGCGTACGGTCATCCGCCCCGACCGTAGCACCCGGGCGCACCACCGCCGCGCCCCCGAGGCGCCTCCGGGGCGCCCCTGGGATACCCCTGAACCGGGCCCACGCGGGCACCGGCGGCCCCATGGCGCGCCGTAGGCTTGTCATTGTGCTGCTGCTCGCTCTTGATACCGCCACGCCCGCCGTCACCGTAGCCCTCCACGACGGTGACTCCGTCGTCGCCGAGTCCCACCAGGTGGACGCCCGCCGGCACGGCGAGCTCCTGCTGCCGGCCGTGGACCGGGTGCTCGCCGAGGCCGGACGCACGCTGGACGAGCTCACCGGCGTTGTGGCCGGCGTCGGCCCCGGCCCGTACACCGGCCTGCGCGTCGGCATCGTCACGGCCCTGACCTTCGGCGCCGCGCTCGACGTGCCGGTGCACGGGTTGTGCACGCTGGACGGCATCGCCTACGCGGCCGGTGCCGCCGGCCTGACCGGCGAGTTCGTGGTGGCCACGGACGCGCGCCGCAAGGAGGTCTACTGGGCGCGCTACGCCGACGCCCGGACCCGCGTCACCGAGCCCGCCGTCGACCGCCCCGCCGAGCTGGCCGAGCCGCTGGCCGGGCTGACGGCCGTCGGCGCGGGCGCCGTCCTGTACGCCGACGCCTTCACGGACGTCCGGGCCGACCTCCCGCAGCACCAGTCGGCGGCGGCGCTGGCGGCGCTTGCCGCGGAGAAGTTGCGTTCGCAGGGGCCGGACGCCGGATTCCTGCCCGTCCAGCCGCTGTACCTGCGCCGCCCGGACGCGCAGGTGCCGGCCAACTACAAGGTGGTCACACCGCGGTGAGTCCTTCAGCGAGCCCGTCGGCGGGCCCCTCGGAACCGGGGGCGGAGACCGTGCGCGTCCGGGAGATGCGCTGGTGGGACATCCCGGCCGTGCTGGAGCTGGAACGCGCGCTGTTCCCGCACGACGCCTGGTCCAAGGGGCTGTTCTGGTCCGAGCTGGCGCACGCGCGCGGCGCGAACGCCAACCGCCGTTACGTCGTCGCCGAGGACGCCGGCCGCCGCGTCGTCGGCTACGCGGGCCTCGCCGCCGTCGACGGCACGGGCGACGTGCAGACCATCGCCGTCGCCACCGACCACTGGAGCACCGGCCTCGGCTCCCGGCTGCTCCGCGAGCTGCTCGCCGCCGCCACCGCCTTCGAGTGCCGCGAGGTGCTGCTGGAGGTGCGGGTGGACAACACCCGCGCCCAGCGCCTGTACGAGCGCTTCGGCTTCGAGCCCGTCGGCATCCGGCGCGGCTACTACCAACCGGGCAACGTCGACGCGCTCGTGATGCGCCTGCCCACCGAACCCGACGGCGGCCCCGGTGCCGGTGCCGCGGACATCAACGCAGTGCAAGAGGGAATGACCCATGGCTCCACTGACTGACGAACCACTCGTCCTCGGCATCGAGACCTCGTGCGACGAGACGGGCGTCGGGATCGTCCGCGGCCACACCCTGCTCGCCGACGCGGTCGCCTCCAGCGTCGACGAGCACGCCCGCTTCGGCGGCGTCGTCCCCGAGGTGGCGTCCCGCGCCCACCTGGAGGCGATGGTCCCCACCATCCAGCGGGCGCTCAAGGAAGCCGGCGTCACCGCCAAGGACCTCGACGGCATCGCCGTCACCGCCGGTCCGGGCCTCGCGGGCGCCCTCCTCGTCGGCGTCTCGGCGGCCAAGGCGTACGCCTACGCCCTCGGCAAGCCGCTCTACGGCGTCAACCACCTCGCGTCGCACATCTGCGTCGACCAGCTGGAGCACGGCGCCCTGCCCGAGCCGACCATGGCCCTCCTGGTCAGCGGCGGCCACTCCTCGCTGCTCCTCGCCCCGGACATCACCTCCGACGTCCGCCCCCTCGGCTCGACCATCGACGACGCGGCGGGCGAGGCGTTCGACAAGGTCGCCCGCGTGCTCAACCTGGGCTTCCCGGGCGGCCCGGTCATCGACCGCTACGCCCGTGAGGGCGACCCCGAGGCCATCCGCTTCCCCCGCGGCCTCACCGGCCCCCGCGACCCGATCTACGACTTCTCCTTCTCCGGCCTCAAGACCGCCGTCGCCCGCTGGATCGAAGCGAAGCGTGCCGCTGGCGAGACGGTGCCGGTCGCCGATGTCGCCGCCTCCTTCCAGGAGGCCGTGGTGGACGTCCTCACCCGCAAGGCCGTCCGCGCCTGCAAGGACCACGGCGTCGACCACCTCATGATCGGCGGCGGCGTCGCCGCCAACACCCGCCTCCGCGCCATGGCCGAGCGCCGCTGCGAGGACGCCGGGATCACCCTCCGCGTCCCCCGCCCCAAGCTCTGCACGGACAACGGCGCCATGGTCGCGGCCCTCGGCGCCGAAATGGTCGCCCGAGGCCGCTCGGCCTCGTCCTGGGACCTCCCGGCGGACTCCTCCCTCCCGGTCACGGAACCCCACGTGCCGGGCACGCAGAAGGAACCCCACGACCACGGCCACTCGCACGACCACGGCCACTCGCACGGCCATGGGCACAGCCACGACCACGTCCACGAGCTGAGCAAGCAGAACCTGTACGACGCGTAGTCGCTCCGGGGTCCCTTTCCTTCCCGCCCCTTATTGGTCCCTCGTGATCTCAGGGCAAAGGGAAAGGGATCCCCTTCCTGCGGTACTCGTTCCGTACCCCGTCCTGGACACCACGGCCGACCAGCCGGAACAGCTCCGCGTCGAAGGGCCGCGTGCCCGTCCAGAGGCCGGCCAGCGCGAGGGCCAGTTCGTGGTCGGCCACGAACGTCAGCTCCTCCTCGCGGGCCGCGGTCTCGACGGCCCGTGCGGCCCGTTCGTCGTCCCACCTCGGCAGATCCAGTAGGGCGTTGACGCGCCAGGCGGGGTCGGCCTCCGTGTCCACAAGGGTGTCGTACAGAAACCGCGCGCGTTCGTCCCAGGGAAGCAGCTCCGTGTCCGTCAGCGCGCGGACGAACTCCTCCGGCGGGGCGTAGTGGTGCCGCTCGACGTAGTGCAACAGGAGTGAGGGCGCCGCGTACGTCAGCCCGTCGCGCGCGTAGACGTGGATCTCACCGCTCCCGGCCGCCGGTTCCTTCCCCGCGCAGAACTCGCACACGTGCAGGCCCAAAGTCATGCTCCGCACCTTGCGGACTTCCTCGCGCAGGGCGTCGAGCAGGGCCGGGGACGGCTGCGAAGGGGCCCGTTGCAGCCCTCGCTCCGGGCCCAGCCAGCCGACGTTCCGCAGGGGAAGCGGGCTCTCCGCGTCCTCGAAGGGCGACAGGTCCGGATATTCAGCCAACCGGCACCCCGGGCCGCGGGCCGTGCGGTGCGTCCCTTCCACCGAGCACCGCCTCGACGAAGTCGTCCGGGGGCAGGTAACCGTGGTCCGTCACGTAATGGAGGACGAGATCGGGAGCGATGAGCCAGGTGCCGTCGGCCGCCACCACTCTCACCTCCGCGCCGCCGAGCGGCGCCGTCCGGCCCTCGGGCCCCACCGTCCCCGGGGAGCCGCTCCCCGGTGCGCCATGGGGGAACGGGCAGGAGTGCCGGCCGCGCGTCCGCGCGTGCGCGGCTCGCAGACACAGCTCGCCCAAGGCTTCGGCGAACCCCCTGGGAGCCGCTCCCCGAGGGAACGCGTGGGCCGGGTCAAGCCAGCCGATTGCGAGCGCGGTGACGCCGTCCGGCACGGTGTCGGGCAGGTACCGGTAAGGCGAGCGGTCTTCGGCGTACACCTGATGCCTCCCCTGACGGGCGGTCCGTCGTCGGCGTCGGAACCGCCGGGACAACGCGCCGACATCCTGCGGCAGTTCACGTCGGCCCCACAAGTCGCCCAGCGTGTCATGCGCGGGGCGGACCGCCTCCCTCCGCCTCGCCCCTGAGCAGCAGGCCCTCCAGCAAGCCCTCCGGCAGACCCACCGGCCGCCCGTCGGACGTCAGGCCGACCCGCGCGCTGTGCGGCGGAACGAGCACCCCCACGGGGTGGCCGTAGCGCTCGATCCACCGGACCACGAGGGTCCGCTCCCCACCGCCACCGCCCTCGGCCCGGAGGCGCTCCCCCGGCCGGACCTCGCCGCCGACGCACCGGACGACGCAGACCGCCTCGTCGCCCCGCATGTCCCCGGCGAACTGAACCTGGAGCACGGCCGGCTCCCGCCCACGATCCGGCCCGTCCATGTCAGGACCGGCCCCGGAAGGGCGCGTACCAGTCCCTCGGCAGGCCCTGGATCTCCCCGATCCGCCCGACCTCGTCGTCGACGAGCCGGAAGGCCGTATAGGTCAGGGGGAAGTGGGCCGCGGACATGGCATGGTCTCGCGTGGTCACCCGGAGGCGGGCCTCCCGGGGGTCGGTGAGGTCGAGAGCCGCCCGGAATCCCGCCGCCGTGTCACACAGGATGAGGACGGGCTCCCGCGCGGGCGGGGCCGACACCGACATCGTCCACACGGTCTCCCAGGTTCCGTCGTCCGCTTCCCTGACGGAACCCCACCTCGTCTTGCGGATCGCCGAGGCGTCGTACGCGGGAAGTCCGGGCGCCCCGGAGCTGTCGAGGGGGCGAGGCCGGTGCCCGTCACGGTCCGCCCGGGTCACGCCCGTGCCGGCTGCCCCAGCAGCATCGTCGGTGCGCCCGCCACTCGTGTCAGGATGATCACGCACGAGTTCGTCCCTTCGAGCTTGAGCTTCTTGCGGAGTTCCTCCGGCTCCACCGCCGAGCCGCGCTTCTTGATGACGGCCACGCCGATGCGGCGCTCCCGCACGAGGGCCTTGAGCTTCTTGAGGTTGAAGGGGAGGACGTCGGTGATCTCGTACGCGGACGCGTACGGGGTCGGGCGGAGCTCGTCCGAGGTGATGTACGCGATCGTCTCGTCGATCAGGCCGCCCGACACCTCCTCCGCGACCTCCGCGACGAGGTGGGCGCGGATGACCGCGCCGTCCGGCTCGTAGAGGTAGCGGCCGACCGGGCGGACGGCGGGGTCGGGGAGGCCGGTGCCGGTCAGGGTGGCGCCGGCCGGCAGGAGGGTCGCGCGACGGGCGCCCGGGTCGGTGCCGAACCACAGGACGGCCTCCTTCACGTCGCCGCCGTCCGAGATCCACTCCGCCTCGGCCTCCTCGGGGACCGCCTCGTGCGGGACGCCGGGGGCGATCTTCAGGGCGGCGTGCGGAGCCGTACGGGCCGTCTCGACCGCCCAGGACAGGGGCGGGGAGTAGGCCTCCGGGTCGAAGATCCGCCCACCCGTCGCCCGGCCACCACCCCTGCCGGAGGCGCTGCGCGCTGCCCCTCTCGATGCGCCGCGTCGCGCCGGGTCGACGAAGACCGCGTCGTATCCGGAGACGTCGACCTCGGCCACGTCCGCGCAGCGCACCTCGATCAGCTCCGACAGGCCCAGGGCGGCCGCGTTGGCCCGGGCCACCGCGCAGGTCAGCGGGTCGCGGTCGACGGCGAGGACGGAGATGCCGGCCCGGGCCAGGGCGATGGCGTCGCCGCCGATACCGCAGCACAGGTCGGCCAGGCGGCGGACGCCGAGGGCCGCGAAGCGGCGGGCCCGGTGGACGGCCACGGAGGCGCGGGTGGACTGCTCCACGCCGTTCGGCGTGAAGTACATGCGGAACGCGTCCTCGGTACCGAACTTCGCCACCGCCCGCTGACGCAGCCGCGCCTGGCCGAGGGCGGCGGAGACCAGCTCCGCGGGGTGCTCGCGGCGCAGCCGCGTGGCGACGGCCAGCTCCCGGGCCGGATCGTGGTCGCGCAGCTCCTCCAGGAGTCGGCGGCCCTCGTCGGTAAGGAGGGCGGCGAAGGCGTCGACGGCGGTGGGGCCGTCGGCGGTGGTCTGGGTGTTCGGAGCGGGCACGCTCCCATTCTCGGACACCGCCCGTCCGGAAGCGGGTGCGAGGCCCCTTCGCGAGGCGATCACTCGAACGAATGAACAAGAATCGTTTCCGTGACCCCGTCTGCAATAGGCCGAACCCGCGCCCGCCTCGCCCTCGCCCCGCTCTGCGCCGTCGCCCTCCTGCTCTCCGGATGCTCGTCCGGGCCGGACGGCGGGAAGGACGCGGGCGGCGGCGCGGCCTCCGGTCCGGCGAAGGCCGCGGAGAAGCGGAGCACCCCCGCGCCCACCCCCACCGCCGACC
>NZ_JBPQTX010000266.1:0-9814 GCF_051386555.1 Streptomyces sp. URMC 126 | reverse complement strand
CCGGGGCGGTGGCTGGGTCGGTGGAGGGCGGGGTCACAGGTGCCGCACCCCTTCGGGAATCTCGTAGAACGTCGGGTGGCGGTACGCCTTGTCGCCGGCGGGCTCGAAGAAGGGGTCCTTCTCGTCCGGCGAGGAGGCGGTGACGGCGTCGGAGGGAACGACCCAGATCGAGACGCCCTCGGACCGGCGCGTGTACAGATCCCGGGCGTTGCGCAGGGCCATCCGCGCGTCCGGGGCGTGCAGGCTGCCGGCGTGGGTGTGCGAGAGGCCGCGCCTGCTGCGGACGAACACCTCCCACAGCGGCCAGTCGGTGCCGGTCATGCCATCGCCTCCGGGTGCTCGGTGGGGCCGGACGCGGCGGTCCCGCGCTCGGGGGTGTGATGCGGGGCGTCGGAGGGGCGGGGACCGGGAATGTGCTTGGCCGCGTACGCGGCGGCGGCCTCCCGTACCCAGGCGCCTTCCTCGTGGGCCTCGCGGCGGCGGGCCAGCCGCTGTTCGTTGCAGGGGCCGTTGCCGCGCAGAACCTCGTCGAACTCGTTCCAGTCGATCGGGCCGAAGTCGTAGTGCCCGGTCTCCTCGTTCCACCGAAGGTCGGGGTCGGGGAGGGTGAGGCCGAGGGACTCGGCCTGCGGGACGCAGATGTCGACGAAGCGCCGGCGCAGTTCGTCGTTGGAGTGCCGCTTGATCTTCCAGGCCATGGACTGGGCGGAGTGCGGGGATTCGCCGTCGGGCGGGCCGAACATCATCAGCGACGGCCACCACCAGCGGTTCACCGCGTCCTGGGCCATGGCGTGCTGGGCCTCCGTACCGCGGCTGAGGGCCAGCAGCAGCTCGTATCCCTGCCGCTGGTGGAACGACTCCTCCTTGCAGACGCGGATCATGGCGCGCGCGTACGGGCCGTAGGAGCAGCGGCAGAGAGGGACCTGGTTGGTGATGGCCGCGCCGTCCACGAGCCAGCCGATGGCCCCTACGTCGGCCCAGGTCAGGGTGGGGTAGTTGAAGATCGAGGAGTACCGCTGGCGGCCGGCGTGCAGCTTGTCCAGCAGCTCGTCCCGGCTGACGCCCAGGGTCTCGGCGGCGCTGTAGAGGTAGAGGCCGTGACCCGCCTCGTCCTGGACCTTGGCCATGAGGATGGCCTTGCGCCGCAGCGAGGGCGCCCGGGTGATCCAGTTGGCCTCGGGCTGCATGCCGATGATCTCGGAATGGGCGTGCTGGGCTATCTGCCGGATCAGGGTGGCGCGGTAGGCGTCGGGCATCCAGTCGCGCGGCTCGATGCGTTCGTCCGCCGCCACGGCGGCGTCGAACACCGCCTCCAGCGCCGCCGTGTCCACCGTCTCCGGTGCCGTCGTGGTCATGCCGCTGCCCCCTCGTCCGATGTGAACGCGTGAACGCCAGGCCGTCGCGCGGCGAGGAGGCCGTGGAAGCCTCGACGCCCTACCGACCGATCGTTCGGTTCAATGGTGAGGTGGCTCCCGAGCCGTGTCAAGGCTGTGGATAACGGTCGGTGACGGTCTGTGGACAACCGGGCCGAGGCGTCTCGGGGGCGGCCGAGCGACCCGTACGGGGCGGGGGCCGGAGCCCCTGATGCCCACGGCCTCGCCACCCCGAGGAACCCCGGGGCATCAGCGCGGCGGCACCGGTGTGGGCCGGGCGACGAGGGTCAAGGCCTTATGGCCGCTGCGTCGCCGGCGGGCGGGTCGGTACCGTTCGGGTGCGCGGAAGGCGTCCGCGCGACGAACGAGCGAAAACGGGGCGTACATGGAAACGGACGACGGACGCGAGCGGAAGGACGGCGCCGGTGAACGGGCGGCTCCGGCCGCGCCCGCCGGACTGTCCCGGCCCGCCCGCTGCGTGATCGCACTCGGCGCCCTGATCGTCGCCCTGGTGACGGCGGTGCATCTGGGCATGATGTTCTTCCATGTCGCGCCGCAGAACACGGTCAGCAAGCAGCATTCCTCGACCATCGCGGACTACGTTCTGCCCGAATTCGAGCAGAACTGGAAGTTCTTCGCGCCCAATCCGCTCCAGCAGAACATCCACGTCCAGGTCCGTGCCCGGGTGCGCGCCCCGGACGGCAAGGTCACGGTCACTCCGTGGACCGACCTCTCCGCCCAGGACGGTGCCGCCATCCACCACAACCCCCTCCCGAGCCACGCGCGGCAGAACCAGCTCCGCCGCGCCTGGGACTTCTACCTCGCCTGGCACGACGACCAGGGCCGGCCGCTCGGGAAGCGGAGCCCGCTCGCCGAGGAGTACCTGCGCCGGATCGCCGTCTCCCGGCTGGACCTCGACCGCGACGGAAACCGGCTGGAACGCGTCCAGCTCCGTTCGGTGACCTCGAACGTCGCGCCTCCGCCGTGGAGCAAGGGGCAGGCAGGCGAACCGGTCCGGCGTGAGCTGGCCTGGTGGCAGGTCACCCCGGACGACCTGAAGGCGGTGCGTTCCCTGTGACCGTCTCCTCTGTACGTACCGCCTGCTCACGCGCCTACGCCCGGGTCACCGGCGCCTCCCTCGGCCCGTACCAGACCGCCCTGATCCGGATCGGGTTCTCCTTCACCTGGCTGTTCTTCCTGGCCCGCGAGTGGCCCAACCGCCATGAGCTGTACGGCCCGGACGCCCCTTGGAGCTGGGGCCTCGCCCGGCGGCTGACGGACGACAACGGCGCCTTCACGGTGCTCATGTGGTCCGACAGCGGCTGGTGGTTCGAGCTGGTCTACCTGCTGGCGATGGCCTCGGCTCTGCTGCTGATGCTGGGCTGGCGGACCCGGACCATGTCCGTTCTCTACATGATCGGCCTGCTGTCGCTGCAGAACCGCAGCGTCTTCGTCGGCGACGGCGGGGACAACGTCCTCCATCTGATGGCGATCTACACGGTGTTCACCCGCTGCGGGCAGGTGTGGTCGCTCGACGCCCGGCGCGCGCGCCGCCGGGCCGCGGCCCCCGGGCCGGGCGCCGGCGCCGACCCGGGCCGGGACCGGGACGTCACCGGCATCGTGCTGTGGGCGCTCTGCGGTCTGGCGCTGGTCCTGGCGACGACCGACGCGGACACCCGGCTCGCCTGGACCGCGCACGGACCGGTCCCGGGCATCGGCTGGGCCACGCTGTTGTGGGCCCTGTGGAGCGGGCACGGGCTCTGGTGGGCCGTGCGGCGGTACGGCGGTACGGAACCGCGCGCGGTCATGGCCGCGTTCGGGCACCTGATGCACAACGCCGCCCTGCTCGTGATACTCGCCGAGGTCTGCCTCATCTACGGAGCGGCCGGCTGGTACAAGGTGCAGGGCACGCTCTGGCAGGACGGCAGCGCGCTCTACTACCCCCTGCACCTGGACTACTTCTCCCCCTGGCCGGCCCTGTCGCACGCACTCGCCGCCAGCGGCGTCGTCGTGCTGCTGCTCAGCTACGGGACGGTCGCCGTCCAGGCGGCCTTCCCCTTCACGTTGATCAACCGCAGGGTGAAGAACGCCCTGGTGGCGGTGATGATCGCGGAGCATGTGGGGATCGCGGTCCTGCTCGGGCTGCCCTTCTTTTCCCTGGTGATGATCTGCGCGGACGCCGTGTTCCTGCCGTCGGTGTTCCTGGTGCGCGTCGGCGACGCGGTGGGGCGGACGGCGACACGCGCCTGGAACCTGCTCCTCCGGTTCAACCGGCGGGAGATCCCGGTCCGCCGGGCGGCGGCCGTGCCGGCCGGGAGCGGAGCGGCGGCTTCCGACGGGCGGGGCGCCGCCGGACAGGACACCCGGCAGGTCGGCGGTCAAGACACCGGCCAAGGCACCGGGCAAGACACTGGCCAAGGCACCGGGCAGGACGCCGGGCAGGACGCGGCGCACTGTGACGGGCAGGACACCGGGCACGGCGATGGGCGGAACGGCGCCGAGACGGACCCGGCCCGTTCGGCGTCGGGGTGACCGTGCGGAGTTCGAGACTCCGTCCCCGATCCCGGCCCCCGTCCCACGACGTCCCGATGCCCCGACGTCCCAGGTCAGCGCCGTAGGCTGAGCCCATGACCGAGGACGCGACCGGTATCGCCGTGCGGCAGTGGGGCGAACGGGCCCCCGGTGCCGTGCTGCTCGACGGATTCCACGCCATCAAGCACGCCCTGCGCTTCGGAGCCCGGGTCGGCCCCGTGCTCACCACCGACGCGGCGGCCGTCCTGGCGCTGGCGGACCGGCTCGCCGACGACGTGACCGAGCCGCTGCGCGGGCTCCTGACGGAGGTGGACCGGGCCGTCCTGCGCGAGCTGGTACCCCGAGGTCACACCACCGAGGTGGCCGCCCTGGCCGCCCGGCCCACCCGCGAGGACAACCTCGCCGCCCTGGCCCGCGGCCCCCGGCCCGCTCCCGTCGTCCTTCTCGACAATCCGCGCAACCTCGGGAACGTCGGGGCGGTCGTCCGGCTGGCCGCCGGTTTCGGGGCGACCGGCGTCGTCACCACCGGGGACCTCGACCCCTGGCACCAGAACGCCGTACGGGCGGGCGCGGGGCTGCACTACGCCACGGCCGTCGAGCGGGTGACGGCCGACGGCCTGCCGCACGGACCGCTGTTCGCGCTGGACCCGGAGGGCGACGACATCCGGTCCGTCACCCTGCCGGACGATGCCGTGCTCGCCTTCGGATCCGAGCGCCACGGCATCTCGGACGAGGTGCGGGCGCGGGCGGACCGGCTGGTCGCGCTGCCGATGCGCCCGCAGGTGTCGAGCTACAACCTGGCCACGAGCGTGGGGATGGCGCTGTTCCACTGGGGCGGGCCGAAGGCGGCGGGATGACGGACCGGACCGCGTCGGGTTGACGGTCCGCGTCGGCCGCCCACCGGCGCCCCGGCCCGCCACCGGGTCACGCCTGCCGTCGCACCTCCACTGTGCGGAACCGGCTCGCCACGAACGCCGCGTCACACAGCGCCGCGTTGGCCGCCGGGTTGCCGCCCGAGCCGTGGTAGTCGGAGAACGCGGCGGTCTGGTTGACGTAGACGCCACCGGTGAGGTTCAGCGAAAGCTGTGCGCACTCCTCCAGGCACGCCTGCTCGATCAGCTCCTCCGCCTCCGCCGAGGTGGTGTACGCCCCGACGGTCATCGCGCCTTTCTCCCGCACCGTGCGGCGCAGCAGTTCCACCGCCTCCGCCGTGGAGTCCACGGCCACCGCGAAGGACACCGGGCCGAAGCACTCGGAGAAGTACGCGGCCTCGGCGTCCGGCTTGGCGCCGTCGAGCTTGACGATCACCGGGGTGACGACGGTCGCGTCGGGGAAGTCGGGGTTGGCCACCGCGCGGGAGGCGAGCGCCACCTCGCCGAGCCGGCCAGCGGCCTCCACGCGCTCCTTGACCTGATCGTTGACGATGGCGCCCAGCAGGGCGTTCGCCCGGGCGTCGTCGCCCAGCAGCTTCTCGACGGCCGCCGCCAGGTCGGCCACCACCTCGTCGTACGTCTTGTGGCCGGCGTCCGTGCCGATGCCGCCGCGCGGGATCAGCAGGTTCTGCGGAGTGGTGCACATCTGGCCGCTGTAGAGGGAGAGCGAGAAGGCCAGGTTGGACAGCATCCCCCGGTAGTCGCCGGTGGAGTCGATGATCACGGTGTTGACGCCGGCCTTCTCGGTGAAGACCTGGGCCTGCTTGGCGTTGGCCTCCAGCCAGTCGCCGAACGCCGTGGAGCCGGTGTAGTCGATGATCCGGACGTCCGGGTGGACGGCCAGCGACTTGGCGATCCCCTCGCCGTCCCGCTCGGCGGCCAGGGCGACGAGGTCGGGGGAGAAGCCGGCCTCGCGCAGCACCTCGCGCGCGATGCGTACCGTCAGCGCCAACGGCAGGACCGCGCGCGGGTGCGGTTTGACCAGGACGGGGTTGCCGGTGGCGAGCGAGGCGAAGAGGCCGGGGTAGCCGTTCCAGGTGGGGAAGGTGTTGCAGCCGATGACGAGGGCGATGCCACGCGGGACGGCGGTGAACTCCTTGGCCAGTTTCAGCGGGTCGCGTTTGCCCTGCGGCTTGACCCACTCGGCCGTCCGCTCGGCCTCGGCCTGCGCCGCGTACGCGTAGGTCACGGCCTCCAGGCCGCGGTCCTGCGCGTGCGGGCCGCCGGCCTGGAACGCCATCATGAACGCCTGGCCGCTGGTGTGCATGACCGCGTGCGCCATCTCGTGCGTCCGGGCGCTGATCCGCTTGAGGATCTCCAGGCACACCAGCGCCCGGTGGCGGGGGCCGGCCTCGCGCCACGGGCGCATCGCGGACCGCATGGCCGGGAGCAGCACGGTGAAATCGGCGTGGGGGTACTCGACGCCGAGTCGCGGCCCGTAGGGGGAGACCTCGGATCCCGTCCAGCCGTCCGTGCCGGGCTGGTCGAGATCGAAGCGCCGGTCCCGGAGGGCTTCGAAGGCCGCCTGACCCGCGGCGGCGTCCAGACCGCCGTCCTGATCGGGGCCGTACGCCTTGGGATGCTCGGGGTGCGGGGACCAGTAGGCGCGCGTGCGGATGACGTCGAGGGCCGTGTCGAGCGTGGCGGAGTGCTTCTCGGCCAACTGATCGATGGTGAGTCCGGCGGTCACGGTTGACCAACTCCTCGTCGGACGGGCGTGGATGCGGTGGCGATGAACTCGGTAACTCTGTGGTCTCGATGAACTTGGTGAACTCGGCGATCCGGTGAGCTCGGTGGCTCGGTGGGCCGCTGAGCTTGGTGCGGCCGGTGCGCTTGATGAGCCGGGTGAACACGGAAAAGACAGTCGAACCAGACGAAACGGTGGTGCCGGATCCGTACGGCCGCGTGCCGTTGTCGTACCCGCCAGATACATTAACCGAACGATCGGTCGGGACAAGGGGGCCCGGCGAATCCGGGACCACCTCATCGGGGAGGATCACTGCCATGACCGCAATCGAGCCGGAGCACGCCGTGGCCGTCGTGGGCGCGGGCACCATGGGCCAGGGCATCGCCCAGGTCGCCCTGGTCGCGGGCCACCCGGTGCGGCTGTTCGACGCGCTGCCGGGCCGCGCCGAGGAGGCCGCGCGGGCCGTCGCCACCCGTCTGGACCGCCTTGTGGCCAAGGGCCGGATGCCGGCGGACGCCCGGGACGCGGCCGTCGCGCGGCTGCGTCCGGTCGCGGAGCTCGCCGGGCTCGCGGACTGCGCGCTCGTCGTCGAGGCCGTCGTCGAGCGACTGGACGTCAAACAGCGGCTGTTCCGTGAGCTGGAGGAGGTCGTGGCCGACGACTGCCTGCTCGCCACCAACACCTCGTCCCTGCCCGTGACGGCGGTCGCCGGGCCGCTGCGCCGCCCGGGACGCCTCGTCGGCCTGCACTTCTTCAACCCGGCGCCGCTGCTGCCGCTCGTGGAGATCGTCCGGGGGCACGCCACCGACCCGGCCGCCGCCGACCGCGCGTACGCCACCGCGACGGCCTGGGGCAAGACGCCCGTACGCTGCGCCGACACCCCGGGTTTCATCGTCAACCGGCTGGCCCGGCCGTTCTACGCCGAGGCTTTCCGCCTCCTGGAGGAGCGCGCCGCCAACCCCGCCACCATCGACGCGGTGCTGCGCGAGAGCGGCGGCTTCGCCATGGGCCCGTTCGAACTCACCGACCTCATCGGCCAGGACGTCAACGAGGCCGTCACCCGCTCGGTGTACGAGGCGTTCTTCCACCACCCGAAGTTCACCCCGTCGCTGGCCCAACGGCGTCTGGTGGAGGCGGGGCTGCTGGGACGGAAGAGCGGGCGCGGCTGGTACGACCACGCCGAGGGCGCCGCGCGGCCGGAACCGGACACCGCGGCACCCGAGAAGGCGCCCGGGGCGCTCGTCCTGCACGGTGTCCTGCCCCCCGCCGCCGCCGTCCTGCCGGAGCTCGCCGAAGCCGCGGGCATCGTCCTGACACGCGAGGAAGCGGACGGCGACGGGTACTTCGCGCTGCCCGGCGGCGCGAAGCTGGCCCTCACCGACGGCCGCTCCGCCACGGGCGACGCCGGAGAGCCGGCCGTCCGCTTCGACCTGGCCTTGGACTACCGCTCCTGCGAGCGCGTGGCCCTCGCCGCCTCCCCCGGCACGTCCCCGGCCGATCTGCGGGCCGCCGTGGGCCTCTTCCAGGCGCTCGGCAAGAAGGTCAGCGTCGTGGCGGACGCGCCCGGCCTGATCGTCGCGCGGACCGTCGCCCTCCTCGTCGACCTCGCCGAGGACGCCGCCGGCCGGGGCGTCGCGGGGCGGGAGGACATCGACATCGCCATGCGGCTCGGCGTGAACTACCCGCGCGGGCCGCTGGAGTGGGGCCGGGAGCTCGGAGCCGCGTGGGTCCGCCGCTTCCTGGCGAACATGGAGTCCGAATACCCGGGCGGGCGCTACGCCCCGTCCCAGTCGCTGCGCCGCCGAGCGGCCGTCAAGGAGAGCCTGCTTCCATCATGACCATGGCCAAGCGTGACACCTACACGCCGGAATCGCTGCTCGCGGTCGCCGTCGCGGTGTTCAACGAGCGCGGCTACGACGGCACCTCCATGGAGCACTTGTCGCGCGCCGCGGGGATCTCCAAGTCCTCGATCTACCACCACGTCCGGAGCAAGGAAGAGCTGCTGCGGCGCGCCATAAGCCGGGCGCTGGACGGGCTGTTCGCCGTCCTTGACGAGCCGGGGGCCACCACCGGGGCCGCCGTGGACCGGCTGGAGTACGTCACCCGCCGTACCGTCGAGGTGCTGATCGCCGAACTCCCCTATGTGACGCTGCTGCTGCGCGTGCGCGGCAACACCGACACCGAGCGCTGGGCTATGGAGCGCCGCCGCGAGTTCGACCACCGGGTCGCGGCCCTCCTGAAGGAGGCCGCCGCCGACGGCGACCTGCGGGCCGACGTGGACGTCCGGCTGGCGACCCGGCTCCTCTTCGGGATGATCAACTCCGTGGTGGAGTGGTACCGGCCGGAGCGCGGCAACGCCGCCACCAGCGAGGAGGTCGCCGACGCGGTGATCGCCACCGCGTTCGCGGGGCTGCGGGGGCACTGAGCGCGGGGCTTCGGGCGCACTGAGCGCGGGGCTTCGGGCGCACTGAGCGTGGGGCGCGGGGCGCGCCGGCGGGCCCCCGCCGGCAGCGCCTCGTGCCGCCTCACACCTCCCGCCCGTTGACGCCCTCCTTGAGGTCCTGCTCCTCGAAGACCAGCAGGGTGCGGGTGCTCAGCACCTCCTCCATGGCCTGGATCCGGGTGAGCACGAGCTCGCGGAGGGCGCGGTTGTCCTTGGTGTGCACCAGCAGGAGGACGTCGAAGTCCCCGCTGACCAGGGCGATGTGCGAGGCCCCGGGCAGCACGCTGAGCTTTTCCCGCACGGTGCGCCAGGAGTTCTGGACGATCTTCAGCGTGATGTACGCGGACGCGCCCTGCCCGGCCCGCTCCTGGTCGATGCGGGCCCCGAAGCCCCGTATCACCCCGTCGTCGATGAGCCGGTTGATCCGCGCGTAGGCGTTGGCACGGGAGACGTGCACCCGCTCGGCCACGGACCGGATCGAGGCCCTTCCGTCGGTCTGGAGCATGTGCAGGATCGAGCGGTCGATCTCGTCGAGCGGTCGTGCGGGCGTTCTGGGGCTCGTTTTGGCCATCTGTTCGTCCGGCATACCGCCATGCCTCCCCTGAGTGGACGCGCTGTGCATATCTCAGGCTGTGGAAAACCGTTTGTCCACAGGCCCGGGCCGCCTGTAGCCAAAATGCACCGGCAACCGAACAATCGGTAGGGAGAGCGCAGACGCTTTCCGGTCACGCCTGCCCCACGCATGCCTCACACCTGCCCCCAGAGGAGGTGCTCGTCATGACGGTCCTCGAGCAGCCCGGTGCTTACCGGCCGACCCCGCCCCCCGCCTGGGAGCCCCGCACCGACC
>NZ_JBPQTX010000265.1:0-9863 GCF_051386555.1 Streptomyces sp. URMC 126 | reverse complement strand
CCCCCGTCGCCCCCGACGATCGAGGGCTCCCCAAAACCCGCCCGACCGGCGCGGAGTGACCCGTCGGACGGCCAACCCGACGCGACCGCCACCCCCTTGTCGGCACCCCTAACCCTCAATAAAATGTCACACAGCACAGAAGGGCATCGGTATGACCGTCACCTCCTGGACCCCCACCCACCCCTGGCGCGGCGTCATGGTCGCCACCGCACTCCCGTTCCGCGGCGAAGGCGAAGGCGAAGGCGACGGCAAAGGCGACGGCCCCGACCGCGGCGACCTCGACCTCGGCATTGACTACGACGCCTACGCCGCGCACGTCCGCCGGCTGCTCGACGCCGGCTGTGACGGCGTCGTCCCCAACGGATCGCTCGGCGAGTACCAGACGCTCACCGACGAGGAGCGGGCCCGCGTGGTGCGGACCGCCGTCGAGGCGGCGG
The DNA here is from genome assembly GCF_051386555.1 of Streptomyces sp. URMC 126. Taxonomy (NCBI): domain Bacteria; kingdom Bacillati; phylum Actinomycetota; class Actinomycetes; order Kitasatosporales; family Streptomycetaceae; genus Streptomyces; species Streptomyces sp. URMC 126. The sequence goes on along the minus strand of NZ_JBPQTX010000265.1, from coordinate 9,426 downwards.
GGGAGGGGGCCCGGGTGATGCCCGGGGTGTCGGCGTACGGCTCGGCCGAGGCGCGGCGCTGGGCGGAGCAGGCCGCCGACGCCGGATGCGGCTCCGTGCTGCTGCTGCCGCCGAACGGCTACCGCGCCGACGAGCGCGCCGTCCGCGCCCACTACGCGGAGGTCGCCGAGGCCGGGCTGCCGGTCGTCGCGTACAACAACCCCTTCGACACCAAGGTCGACCTGACCCCGGACCTGCTGGCCGCCCTCCACCGCGACGGGTCGATTGTCGCCGTCAAGGAGTTCTCCGGCGACGTCCGACGAGCCTACGAGATCGCCGAACTCGCCCCCGGGCTGGACCTGTTGGCGGGTGCCGACGACGTCCTGCTGGAGCTGGTCACCGCCGGGGCCGTCGGCTGGATCGCCGGGTACCCCAACGCGTTCCCCGCCACCTGCGCCGCCCTCTACCGGGCCGCCGCCGACGGCGACCCGGACACCGCCCTGTCGCTCTACCGCTCCCTGCACCCGCTGCTGCGCTGGGATTCCCGGACGGAGTTCGTGCAGGCCATCAAGGTGTCGATGGACGTCGTCGGGTTCCGGGGCGGTCCGAGCCGGCCGCCGCGGCTGCCGCTCGTCCCGGAGGCGGAGGCCCTGGTGCGCGCCGCCACCGAGAAGGCCGTCGCCGACGGACACCACTGACACCCCAGCGGCCACGAAAGGACCGCCCGTGCGCACCCGCCACGTCTTCCACGCCGTCGACTCGCACACCGAAGGCATGCCCACCCGCGTCGTCACCGGCGGCGTCGGAGTGATCCCGGGCGCCACCATGGCCGAACGGCGACGGCACTTCACCGAGCACCTGGACCACCTCCGCACCCTCCTGATGTACGAGCCGCGCGGCCACGCCTCCATGAGCGGCGCGATCCTCCAGCCCCCGACCCGCCCCGACGCCGACTACGGTGTCCTCTTCATCGAGGTCTCCGGGGTGCTGCCGATGTGCGGGCACGGCACGATCGGCGTCGCCACCGTCCTCGTCGAGACCGGCATGGTCCCCGTCGCCGAACCCGTCACCACCGTCCGCCTCGACACCCCGGCCGGTCTCGTCACCGTCGACGTCCGGGTGGAAGACGGCGCCGCCACGGCGGTCACCCTCACCAACGTGCCGTCCTTCTGCGTCGCCCTCGACCGGAAGACGGACGTCCCCGGGTACGGAACGGTCACCTACGACCTTGCCTTCGGCGGCAACTTCTACGCCTTCGTCGAACTCGACGCCCTGGGGCTGCCGTTCGACCGGGACCGCAAGGACGATCTGCTGGCCGCCGGACTCGCCGTCATGGACGCCGTCAACGCCTCGCCGGACCGGCCCGTCCACCCCGAACACCCGGAGATCGGCGGGCTCAAGCACGTCTACCTGGCCGCCCCCGGCTCGGACGCGCGTCACTCGCGGCACGCGATGGCCATCCACCCCGGCTGGTTCGACCGGTCGCCCTGCGGCACCGGCACCTCCGCCCGGATGGCCCAGCTGCACGCCCGCGGCGCCCTCCCGCTCGGGCGCGACTTCGTCAACGAGTCCTTCATCGGCACCCGGTTCACCGGCCGGCTGCTCGCGGAGACCGAGGTCGGCGGCGTCCCGGCCGTCGTCCCCGCCATCACCGGACGCGCCTGGATCACCGGCACCGCCCAGTACTTCCTCGACCCGGACGACCCCTTCCCCGGAGGCTTCCTCCTGTGACTTCCGTGACTCCTGTGATCCCTGCGGCACCCGCGTCACCCGTGACACCCGTGGCACCCGTCACCCACACCTCGTACAACCCGGCCGATCCGGCCGACGTCCTCACCGAGTTCACGGCCCCCGGCCCGCGCGCCGCCGCCGACGCCGTCGCCCGGGCCCGCGCCGCGCAGCCGCAGTGGCGCGGTGCCGGCGCCGGCGCCCGCTCGGCGGTCCTCGCCTCGATCGCCGAGGCGATCGCGGACGCCGCCGCCGAACTCGCCGCCCTCGCCGTACGCGAAGTGGGCAAGCCCGTCACCGAGGCCCGCGCGGAGGTGGCCCGTACGGTCGCGACCTGGCGGTACTACGCCCAGGCCCCCTACGAGCCCACCGGCACCGTCCACGAACCCGCCGCCGGCCCGGGACTGCTGCTGACCCGCCGCCGCCCGCACGGCGTCGCGGGCCTCGTCACGCCCTGGAACTTCCCGTTCGCCATCCCGAGCTGGAAAGCGGCCCCCGCCCTCGCGGCCGGCAACACCGTCGTCCTCAAACCCGCGCCGGAGGCCACCGTCTGCGCCCTGCGCCTCGCCGAGATCGTGGGAAGCGAGCTCCCGGAGGGGGTGTTCACGGTCGTGCCGGGCGGCGCGGCGGAAGGAGCCGCCGTGCTCGACGCGGCCGACGCGGTCTCCTTCACCGGTTCGACGGCCGTGGGCGCCCGCGTCGTCGCCGCGGCGACTGCCCGGGGCGTCCCGGTCCAGGCCGAGACGGGCGGGCTGAACGCCGCGATCGTCCTGCCCGACGCCGACATCGGGCGGGCCGCCGCGCACATCGCCGCCGCGATCGCCGGGTACGCCGGGCAGAAGTGCACCGCCACCAGCCGGGTGATCGCCGTGGGCGCCGCCCTCGAACCCCTCCGCGAGGCCCTGGCCGAGGCGCTGCGCGCGCTCCCGGCCGGCGACCCGGCCGATCCCGCCACCGTCTGCGGCCCGGTGATCTCCGCGCACGCCCGCGAGCGGGCGGCCGAGGCGGCGGAGGGCCTGTCCGTCCTCGCCGCCGGGCCGGTCCCCGAGGGGCCCGGGTGGTACGCGGCCCCCACCCTCGTCGAGAAGGCGGAACCGGGGCACCGGCTGCTCACCGAGGAGGTGTTCGGCCCGGTCGCGGTCCTGCTGCCCGCGGCCGACCTCGCCGAGGCCGTACGGATCACCGACTCCGTCCCCCATGGGCTGGTCACCTCGGTGCACACGGCCGCCCTTGACGCCGTCCTGCACGGGCTCGACGGACTGCGCGCCGGTATGGTCCGCGTCAACGCCCCCACCACCGGCGTGGACTTCCACCTCCCCTTCGGCGGCACCGGGGCCTCCGGCCACGGACCGCGCGAACAGGGCCGCGCCGCCCTGGAGTTCTACACGGCCGAGCGCACCTACACCCTGCTGCCCCACAACACAGCGTGACCCGGGACGGCAATGTGACATTGTACGCTGGGGGTCCAGTCCGCCGGGGCGCGAAAGGGACACCATGGGCCACCTCCAGCAGCGCAATCTCATCACCGCCCGGGAGCGCTTGCGCGACCAGGTCGCCCACGCCCTGCGCGCCGCGCTGATCTCCGGTGAGCTGCGCCCCGGCGAGGTCTACTCCGCGCCCGGTCTCGCCGAGGACTTCGGCATCTCCGCGACGCCCGTCCGCGAGGCCATGCTCGACCTGGCTCGGGAAGGGCTGGTCGAGCCGGTCCGCAACAAGGGCTTCCGGGTCACCGAGGTCAACGAGCGCGACCTGGACCAGTACACCGAGATCCGTACGCTCATCGAGGTGCCCATGGTCGGGCGGATCACCCGGACCGCCGCCCGCGCGGACTTGGAAGCCCTCCGCCCGGTCGCCGAGGAGATCGTGCGCGCCGCCCGCGACCACGACCTCATCGGCTACCTGGAGGCGGACCGGCGGTTCCACCTCACCCTCCTCGGCCTCTCCGGCAACGAGCGCCTGGTCGAGACCGTCGGCGACCTCCGCAAGCGCTCCCGCCTCTACGGCCTCACCGCTCTCGACGAGCGCGACGAGCTCATCCCGTCCGCCGAGGAGCACCTGGAACTCCTGGACCTGATGCTCGCCGGCGACGCCGAGGGTGCGGAGGCGTGCATGAACCGCCACCTCGGCCACGTCCGCTCCCTCTGGGCCGCGAACGCCGAAGCGGCGGCGCGGCCCACCGCCCGGAAGCCGGCCGCCGCCCGCCGCTGACCCGCGACGAGCGTCCGCCGCGTCGGGCCGGCCGGACGTCGGCCCGTCCGGACGTCGGCCCGTCCGGACGTTGGACCGCTCGGACGTCGGTCCGCCCGGAGCCGGTCGCGCCCGCGTACCGGCCCGGTCACTCCCGTGCACCGGCCCGGTCGCACCCGCGCACCGGCCCGGTTCACTCGCGCGTACGGGCCCGGGCGCCCCGCGCGTACGGGCCCCAGCGCCCGCGCGTACGGAACCGTCCGCCCGGACGTACGAGCCCCCGCGCCGGCGGTGGCACGGTCTTCCGTCGTCTGGGCGTACGGGCCCCCGCGCGGGGCAGAAGCCGTCGCACGGGCGCCGTCCCGCCCGCCGGACGGGTGACGGCGGCCCGCGCGCGGCGCCGCTGCCGGGGTCGGTCCGGCGCCGCTGGGACCGTGGGAGGACGGACCGGGCCGCAGGGCCGCGGGGGCCGGAAGGACCGGACGGGAGGTACGGCGACGTGGGTGGTGTGGTGCCCGCACTGGTAGCGCTGCTCGCGGCGGTGGGCAACGCTCTCGGGACGGTGCTCCAGCGGATCGCCGCCCGGACGGTCCCCGAGGGGGACGCGTTCAGCGTGCGGCTGGTGCGGCATCTGCTGCGCAGCCCGGCGTGGCTGGGCGGTATCGCCGTGATCGTCGGCGCGGCGGCCTGCCAGGCGCTCGCCCTGACCCTGGGATCGCTGTCGCTGGTCCAGCCGATCCTGGTCCTGGAACTCCCCTTCACCCTGCTCATCGCCTGTGCCTTCGCCCGGCGGCGGCTGCCGGCGGCCGGGTGGGCGGCGTCGCTGACGGTCGCGGCCGGGCTCGGGCTGGGGCTGGCGGCGGCGGCCCCGGGCGGGGGCGCGGACCAGGCCCCCGCCGCCCGCTGGATCGTGACCCTGGCCTGCACCGGGACGGCCGTGGCGCTGTGCGCGGCGGCCGCCCTGACGCGGTCGCGCGGCCGGGCGCGGGCGGCGCTGTTCGCCTCGGCGTCGGCGATCGCGTACGCCCTGACCGCCACCCTGATGAAGGCGGCCACCGGCACCTTCGACGAACACGGCGTCGGCGCCTTCCTCACGGCCTGGCAGACGTACGGCTTCGTGGCCGCCGGCGCCTGCGCCCTCTTCCTGCTGGCCAACGCCATGGAGTCGGGGCCGCTGGTGGCCTCCCAGCCCGCGCTCACCCTGGGCGAGGCGCTGGTCAGCCTGGCGCTCGGGAGCCTGGTCTACGGGGAGCGGGTGCGGACGGGGTGGTGGCTCGTCCCGGAAGGCGTCGGTGTGGTGCTCGTCACCTGGGGGATCGTGCTGCTGCCCGGGGCGGACCCGGAGAGCCGGGACCCGGCGGGGGAGCGGACCCCGGGATGACCGGCGGTCGGCGGCCGGCGCCCGCCCCTGCCGCCGGGCCGCCCGTCCGAGCCGCCCGAGCCGCCCGAGTGAAGGAACGGGGCGGTCCCCACCGGTCGGTGAGCCGCCCGCCCCATCAGACGGAGCGCCTCAAAGGATGTGCTCCAGAGTCTCGATCACGAAACCGTTGTTCTGGCCGATGGGGATCGTGTTCGGGCGCAGAAGAATGTCGAGCAGACCTCCGAGACCTTGGGAGGAGTCGTCGGCAGAAGGCGCGGCCATCGGGACGCGCTTGGCGTTGACCGGGTTAAGGCCGTCGGCAGCGTGCGCTGGCGCGGTGGCCGTCAGCAGTGCAATGCTCGCGGTGGCCGCGGTGAGGACACGAGAGATCATCTTCATGACCGGCATAACGACCGGATAGTAGGACCGTCACCATTGTGGAGAAGCGCACGTCAGGCCCCCTTTCCCGGGGGCCTGACGTGTTCCTGGCGGCCGGCCACGGCGGCCGGCGAGGCGCTGCTCGTCACCGAGCCGGCGCCTCACCATTCGCGCGGCACGACCTCCACGCCCATCGGCTGGAGGGCCAGCGCGGGCCGCGGCTTGATGCGCTCCGGGGCGAGGAGCTCCAGCCGGAAGCGGCGCCAGATGTCGGCGACGATGTGGACCGTCTCCGTCGTGGCCACCGCGGCGCCGATGCACACCCGCGGGCCGAGGCCGAAGGGGAAGTAGGAGCCGCGGGGGACGCTGGGGGCGCCGGGGAGCCAGCGCTCGGGGCGGAACTCCTCGGCGGCCTCCCAGTGACGGGGATCGCGGTGGTTGACCCACTGGCTGACCGTGACCGTAGTGCCGGCGGGCACGACGTGCCCGCTGAACTCCATGTCCTCCATGGCGTCCCGGCTCGTGATCCAGACGGGCGAATAGAGGCGCATGGACTCGCGGACCACGGCGTGGGTGTAGGGGAGGGCTTCCATACGGGCCAGACCGGCCGGGGTCGCGGCGAACGCGGCCTCCGCCTCCGCGCGGACCCGCTCGGCGGCTTCCGGGTGGCGGGCGAGGAGGACGCTGGTCCACACGACGGCGTCGTTGGTCGTCTCGAACCCGGCCATGATCAAGGTGGCGAGCTCGTCGCGCAGTTCGTCCGGCGTCGGCTTGGGGTCGCCGTGCACGAGGGCGTGCAGGACGGGAGCCCGGTCGGGGTCCGAGGCCGCGGGCGAGGCGGCCAGGGCGCGCAGCGTACGGTCGACCCGGGCCATCGAGCGGCGGATGCGCAGCTTGCGCGGGGTCGGCACCCACTCGGGCAGGAGCACGGGGGAGGTCGACAGGTCCATGATGGGCGCGACCAGCCGGGCGACCTCGGCGGTGTCCTCGTCGCCGAACTCGTCGCCGAACATCAGGGACGTCACCAGCCGCAGGGTGAGGACCGAGACGTCGTCCTGGAGCGTGCGCGGGGTGCCGGTCCGCCAGCGGGCGAGCATGCGCTCGCCCTGGGCGTCGACGATCTCGGCGGCCCGGGTGGCCAGCCCCCGGCCGAAGGCGGGCTGCATGCGGTGCCGCTTGGCCTGCCAGTCGGCCCCGTCGCTGTTCATCATCGAGCGGGGAAAACCCTGACGCCGCGAACCGCGGCGCGTGTCCGCGCTCGCCTTGGAGAATTTGGAATTCCGGTCGACCAGCATTCGCTCGACATCGCCGGGTGAGGTCAGCAGCACATTGTTCGCGCCGAGGCGTACGACGTCTCCGTACGTTCGGGAACACGAGGTGAGAAAGCCCAGTGGGTCACTGCTGAATGCGTGGAGATTGCCGAGGAATTTGTCCCCGCCGGGTCCTGGTATTCCGACGGGCGGGGGAGCGGCGGTCGTCACGGGGGCCTCGCGGGAGTCGTACGGGGAGGAAAGCGGCCTATGAAGTCCTGGGTCCTGTGAAGGCCGATGAAGGCGCGGGCGGCCGCAGTCGCTGCTGCCGCCGCCCGCCTTCGTTTCGCCGTGCCGGCCTAGTAGTACGAGTACGGCAGGGTGAGACGGTCCTTGCGGGTAATCCGGGCGAAAAGCGCTCCGGTCAGGATCATCTTGCGCATGGCGGATACCTCCCTTTGCTCTCTCGGGAATTGTTCGGGGCCTCGTCACGGTGTGGCCACCACCGCTTCGCGACAATGTCGACGGTAAGCAGGTGTTCGAAAATTGACAAGGGTTGACGGTGGCGTCGCCATGTGGTTTGGAATTCCATGCTCCCCTTGAGGGGGGTCCTTTTTCGGCCCCCGATTCCCTTTCGGGCGGCGCGAGGCGCGGCCGGGATGATCCCGGAGTGTCGCCTCTGGTACGGAGGGTGGCGAACCCGCTGGTGAGACCCGCCTCCAAGGTCCGGTGGCAGCCGTTTCCGCAGGTTGTCGTACTATGTCCGACGTCGCTCTGTACGTCCTCGGCCGTCTCGCCGCCACATCCGTGTGTCCGCACCCGGGGGCCGTCGCGGCTTCAGCACCCGTGAGAACGCGGGAAAAGCGCGGAAGGTTCCGGTCGTCCCAGGCCATCCCCTGGCGGCACCGGCAGAACGGAAGAACATCTCGTGGATGTGAGCGCGGCCAATCGGAAGGGCCTCAGCCTCTTCGCCCTGATCATGATCGGCCTGGGGTCCATCTTCGGCTCCGGCTGGCTCTTCGGGGCCGGCCAGGCGGCCCAGGTCGCCGGGCCCGCCGCGCTGGTCGCCTGGGTGATCGGCGCGATCTTCATCGGCATGATCGCCATGTCGTACGCCGAGGTCGGCGCGGCCTACCCGCTGCCCGGCGCCATGGCCCGGTTCGGTTCCATCTCGCACGGCCCGGTGCTGGGCTTCGTCACCGGCTGGGCGGTGTGGATCGCGACGGCCTCGCTGATCCCCATCGAGTCCATCGCCGGCACCCAGTACATGGCGTCCTGGAACTTCGGCTGGGCCCGCGGCCTGGTCTCGGACGGCCACCTGTCCGCCACCGGCATCGGCATGGCCCTGCTCCTGACCGTCGCCCTGTGGCTGGCCTGCTACTGGTCCGTCGCCCTGCTCGCGCGGGCGAACAACCTGCTGACCCTGGTGAAGTTCGCCATCCCGGTCGTCGCCATCGCCGCGCTGATCGCCTCCGGCTTCCACACCGGCAACTTCACCGCCCACGGCGGCTTCGCCCCCAACGGCTGGTCCGCGGTGCTCACCGCCGTCTCCGCCTCCGGCGTCGTCTTCGCGTTCAACGGCTTCCAGGCCGTCGTCAACCTCGGCGGCAACGCCAAGAACCCGGGCCGGGCCATCCCGCTCGCCCTCGTCGGCGCGCTCTCCCTCGGCCTGGTCATCTACCTGGCCCTCCAGGTCGCCTTCCTCGGCTCGGTCCCGCCGGAGCGGCTCGCGGAGGCCGGCGGCTGGCACGGCGTGAACTTCGCCTCGCCCTTCGCCGACCTCGCCAAGCTGCTGATGCTGCACTGGGTCGTCACCCTGCTCCAGTTCGGCGCGTTCATCTCGCCGTCCGGCGCCAACATCGGCAACGTCGCCTCCTCCGCGTACCTGGCGCAGAACCTCGCCGAGACCGGCTTCTTCCCCAAGAAGATCGCCGAGGTGCACCCGCGCTACGGCGTCGCCCGCCCCGCCATGTGGCTCAACCTGGCCTTCTCCGTCCTCCTGCTGCTCACCATCGGGCACAGCTGGGAGGCCCTGGCCAGCGTCGTCTCCGCCGCGATGGTCGTCTCGTACCTCATGGGCCCGATCGCCGTCGGCGTCTTCCGGAAGACCAAGCCAGAGCTGCCGCGCCCGTTCCGGCTGCCCGCCGCCGCCGTGCTCTGCCCGCTGACCTTCGCGTTCGCCGCCTGCGCCCTGTACTGGTCCAAGTGGCCCAACACCGGCAAGGTCGCCCTGCTCACCCTGGTCTCGCTGCCCATCGCCGCGATCGTGCTGCGCCGCAAGGGCGAGCGGAGCCTCGCCAAGCAGTTCGCCCCCGCCTGGTGGATGGCCGCCTTCCTGCTCTGGACCGGCCTGATCTCCGCGCTCGGCAGCCCCGAGTTCGGCGGCCACGGAGTGATCCCCGGCGGCCTCGACACCGCGCTCGTCGGCGTCTCCGCCCTCGGCTTCTACTTCTGGGCCGTCCGCGCCGGCGTCCGGGCCCACGAGGCCGGGCTCCCCGGCCCCGACCCCGTCCTCGACGGCCCCGGGACCTCCGGGGCCACGCC
>NZ_JBPQTX010000264.1:0-9891 GCF_051386555.1 Streptomyces sp. URMC 126 | reverse complement strand
CGGGCGGGGCGAGCCGGAGTGGCGGGACGGGCGGGACAGGCCGGGCCGACGGGACAGGCGGAGCGAGCCAGGGTGACGGGCCGGGTGGCGCGGGGTCCCACGCCGGGGAAGCCGGCGCGGCCGGGCGCGCGGTCGCCGTCGTCGGGACCGCCTGCCGGCTTCCCGGCGGCCTCGCCGACCTCGACGGCTTGTGGAGAGCCCTGGTCGAAGGACGCGACCTGATCACCGAGGTACCGCCCGACCGCTTCGACGTCCCGCGCTTCGTCGACCCGGCGCGCCCCCGCCCGGGCCGCAGCTACACCGCGGCCGGCGGCTTCCTCCCGGACATCGCCTCCTTCGACGCCGACTTCTTCGGCATCGCGCCGAAGGAGGCCGCCCGGATGGACCCGCAGCAGCGGCTCCTGCTGGAGATGGCCGTCGAGGCCTGCGACGACGCCGGCATCGCCCCGGCCCGGCTGGCCGGCTCCGACACCGCCGTCGTCATGGGCATCTCGGACCACTCCTACGGCGCCCTGCAGATGCTCGCGAACGAGTCGGTCAACGCCTACACCATGTCCGGCGGCGCCTCCTCGATCGCCGCCAACCGCCTGTCGCACTTCCTCGACCTGCGCGGGCCCAGCACGGCGGTGGACACCGCCTGCTCCTCGTCCCTCGTCGCCGTGGCGCAGGCCTGCCGGCTTCTGCTGGACGGCACCAGCCGCACGGCCCTCGCGGGCGGCGTCAACCTGCTGCTGAGCCCGTTCCACTACGTCGGTTTCTCCCAGGCGTCCATGCTGTCGCCGAGCGGGCGCTGCCGGCCGTTCTCGGCCGCCGCCGACGGCTACGCGCGCGCCGAGGGCGGCGGTGTGGTGCTGCTCAAGCGGCTGGCCGACGCGCTCGCCGACGGGGACCGGGTGCACGCGGTCGTCGTGGACTCCGCGACCAACTGCGACGGCCGCACGGCCGGGCTCGCCCTCCCCAACCCGAAGGCGCAGGAAGCCCTGTTGCGGGAGCTGTACGCCCGGGCAGGGGTGCACCCGGACGACCTCGTCTACCTGGAGGCGCACGGGACGGGGACGCCGGTGGGCGATCCGGCCGAGTGCCTGGCCGTCGGCCGGGCCCTCGGTGTCCGCCGGACCCGCGGCGACCTGCCCATCGGCTCGGTGAAGTCCAACCTCGGCCACCTGGAGCCCGCCTCCGGCATGGCGGGCCTGTTCAAGGCGCTGCTGGTGCTGCGGCACGGCACCGTCCCGGCGACCCTGCACGCCTCGCCCCCGCACCCGGACATCGACTTCGCCGCGCTGCGGCTCGCCCCGGCCGTGGAACCCCGCGCCGTCGAGGTCGGCGCCCGGGCGGTGGCCGGCGTCAACTCGTTCGGCTTCGGCGGCGCCAACGCCCACGTCATCCTCGCCCCGCCACCCGAGCCCGCGCCCCGGCCCGAACCGGCGCCGGGCGTACGGCCGGTGCTGGTCTCCGCCCGGACCCCCGAGGCACTGGCGGACGCGGCGCGCGCCCTGGCCGAGCGCCTGCGCGACACCCGGCCGGAGGAGTTCCACGACCTCGCCCACACCGCGACCGTGCGCCGGGGCCGCCACCCCCACCGCGCCGTCGTCCTCGCCGAGGGGCCGGCCGAGGCGGCGGCCGGACTGCTGGAGGTCGCGGACGCCGGTTCCGACCCGGGCACGGGCCGTCCGGTGGACGGCGGGCGCGACGGGGATGGACGGGCGGAGGACGGCCCACGGACGGGCGACGCCGGGACGCGGGCCGGCGCGGCACCGTCGGCCGGTGGCGGGCGCGCTGCCGGTGGCGGGCGCGCCGACGACGACGCGGCCGACGGCCGGGACTCCGGTGACGCACGAGACGCGGCCGACGGCGGGGACTCCGGCGACGCACGAGACGCGACCGACGGGACGGACGCGACCGACGCGACCGACGCGGCCTCGGATCCGGCCCTACCCGAGGCGGCCGGGCCCCCCGCCGGGGGCGGCCTCGACGGCGAACGGCCCGCTGACCCCGTCCCGCCGGGCGAGACCGCCGGAGCCGGCGCCGCGCCGCACGGGCCGCCCCCGCCCGCGCCCCGGCCGCCGGTCCGCCGGCACGCCCCGCCCGTCGTCGCCACCGCCCGGGCCGTCGAACACGGCCGTGTCGTCTTCGCGTTCCCCGGCAACGGCTCCCAGTGGCCGGGGATGGCACGGGACGTGCTCCGGGAGGACGCCGACTTCCGCGCCGGCGTCGAGGCGGCGGACGCCGCGCTGGCGCCGCACCTGGGCTGGTCCGCGCTGGAGGCGCTGGCGGGCCCGGCCGACGAGGAGCGGGTCGCGGCCGTCGAGGTGGCGCAGCCGCTGCTCTTCGCCGTCCAGGTGGGCCTCGTCGAGGCGTTGCGCGGGCGGGGCGTGGTGCCCCGGGCCGTGGTCGGGCACAGCGTCGGCGAGATCGCCGCGGCCTGGGCGGCGGGCGCCCTGTCCCTGGAGGACGCCGCGCGGCTGGTCGCCGTCCGCGGGCGGGTCCAGGCCGGCACCGCGGGGAAGGGCAGGATGGCGGGTGTCGCCCTGCCGCCCGACGAGGCCGCCCGGGCCGCCGGGCCGTTCCCCGGCCTGGAGGTGGCCTGCCTCAACTCGGACCGGCATGTCACCGTCTCCGGCCCGGCCGACGCGATCGCCGCGTTCGTCCGGGCGCTCACCGAGGCGGGCACGCCCTGCGCGGACCTCGGCCTGGAACACGCCTTCCACAGCGCCGCGATGGACCCGGCCGAGGAGCCGCTGAAGTCCGCGCTGCACTGGCTCGTCCCCCGCCCGGCCCGGATCCCCTTGTACTCGACGGTGACCGGCGGACCCGTCGAGGGCACGGCACTGGACGCCGCGTACTGGTGGCGGAACATGCGCCGGCCCGTCCTGTTCGGGCCCGCCGTGCGCGAGCTGCGCGCGGACGGCTACGACGTGTTCCTCGACGTCGGACCCGAGCCGATCCTCGCCCCGCACCTCCGCCGCGCGGCGGCCGGCCGCCCGGTCGCCGTGATCCCCACCCTGTCCCGCGCCGCGACCCCGTCCCCGCTGCGCACCGCCGTGGCCCGCGCCATCGCCGCCGGTGCCGACGTCGACCCGGGCGCGTACTTCCCCGTCCCCGGGCGGGTGGTGGACCTGCCCGCCTACCCCTGGCGGCGGGAGCGGCACTGGAACGGCGGCCCGGACATGTGGACGGGCGGCCTGCCGCGGGACGGACACCCCCTGCTGGGCGAGCGCCTGCCGCTGCTCGCACCGGCCTGGCGGGGGCAGTTGGACCCGGTCCTCGTCCCCTGGCTGGCCGACCACCGGGTCGGCGGATCCGTCATCATGCCCGGCGTCGGCTACGTCGAGGCGGCCCTGGCCGCCGGCCGCCGGATCTGGGACGGGCCGACGGAAGTGGAGGCCATGGAACTGGTCCGGCCCCTGGTCGTGCCGTGGGACGACCCCGGCGGCGTGTGGACGGAGGTCACGCTCTCCCCGGACGACGGCATCCTCTCCGTGGCGAGCACCCGGGGCCGCCTCGGCTCCCCGCAGCGCCACGCCCGCGGCCGGATCCGCCCCCTGCTCCGCCGCCGCCCCGACCCGCTGGACGTCGCGGCGGCGCGCGGCCGCTGCGGGCGGACCGTGCCGGGCGAGGAGCACTACCGGACCCTCGCCGCGGTCGGCTTGGACTACGGGCCCGCCTTCCGCGCGCTCCGGGAACTCCACGTCGGCGACGGCGAGGTGCTCGCCCGCTACGAGCACCCGGCGCCGGAGGACGGGTACGCCGGGTACGAGGCCCACCCCTCGCTCACGGACGGTGCCCTCCAGGCGGGCCTGCCGCTGCTGGCGGAGGCGATGGCCGACGGCCGGCAGGGATTCCTGCCCTCGGCGTTCGACGCCGTCCGCGTCTGGAGCCGCCCCCCGGAGCGGGGGATGATGCACGTCCGCGAGCGGGGCCGCACCGCGAACGAGGTGTGCTGGGACACCGTCGTCACCGCCGAGGACGGGACGGTCGCCGCCGTCCTCGAGGGCTGCCGGCTCCGCCGCTTCGACCGGGCCGGCGAGGTACCGCCGGTCCGCTACCGGTGGCTGATGCGCGCGGCTCCCCACCCCGGCGTCCCGGCGGAGCCGAGCCCCCTGCCGAAGCCCTCCCGGCTCGTGGAGCGGGCCGCGAGCCGCTTCGGCGGCCTGCCGGCGAGGGTGTGGGAGAGCCGCCTGGCCGCGCTGCGGCGCCGGCTCGGCGGGGCCCTGGCCGCCGACACCGCGCGGGCCGTCGCCCGGCTCCTGCCCGATCCCGCCGGCCCGTTCGGCGTGGACGACCTCGTGGCCGCCGGCGTCCTCGCCCGCCACCGGCGGCTCGTCGCGTGGCGCCTCGCCTCGGCCGAGCGCCACGGCACCCTGACGGCCTGCCCGGAGCCCGGGCGGTGGCGGCTCGCCGAGCCCGTGCCGGACGCCGACGCGCGCTGGCGTCGGCTGATCGCGGACTTCCCCGCGCTGACGGCCGACATGGCGCTGTACATGGCCGTCACCCGTTTCGACGTCCTGTGCGACGAGGACGGCGTCGAGGGGCTGCTCTCCGCGAACGGCGGCGTCGAACGGCTGGAGCACTACTACGACATCGGCCCGGCCATGCGCGGCTACAACCGCGTCGCGCGGGCGCTGGTGGCGGAGGCGGCCGCCCGGTGGCCCGCCGACCGGCCGCTGCGAGTGCTGGAGATCGGCGGCGGCACCGGCGGGACCACCGCCGCCCTGCTGCCGGTCCTGCCCGCCGACCGGACCCGCTACCGCTTCACCGACCTCTCCCCGCTGGCCGTCTCCCGGGCGGAGAAGCGGTTCGCGTCCCGCCGGTTCGTCGAGTACGGCACCCTCGACCTCGACACGGACCCGGCCGCCCAGGGCTACCCCGACGGCACGTTCGACCTGGTGGTGGCCGCCAACGCGCTGCACGCCGCCAAGGACCTCGGCGCCGCCCTGGGCCGGGTCGCCCGTCTGCTGGCCCCCGGCGGTCAACTGCTCGCCCTGGAAGCACATGGCGAGGAGTTCGTCGTCCCGCTGTTCGGCACCCTGGACAGCGCCTGGTCCTTCACCGGCCACGACCCCCGCCGGGACGCGCTGCTGGTGCCCGCCGACCGGTGGCCGGAACTGCTGCGCGCCCAGGGGTTCACGGACGTCGTCCGCGCCGGCGGGCGGCCCCGCGGCGGGCCGCCCCCGAGCGGCTCGGTGTTCCTCGCCGCCGCCCCCGCGCGGCCCGTCCCCGCCGCGCCCCCGACGGCCGCCGACCCCGCGAGCACCTGGCTCGTCGCCGGAGAGCACCCCTCCGGAACGGACCTGCCGCGGGCCGTGGCCGACGCCCTCGCCGCCGCGGGCGCCCGGGTCGTCCACCACCCGGTGCCGAGCACGGACCCGGACGCCTGGCGCCGGGCCCTCGACGGGCGGCCGGCATCGGTCGTCCTGCTGCTCGACGACGACCCGGAAGGGCCCGACGCCCTGGTGGAGTCGACCGTCCGCCGGACGGCCGTGCTGCGCGCGCTCGCCACGGCCGTCCGGACCGCCGACGGCGAACCCGGGAACCGGCTGTGGCTGGTCACCCGCCCCAGCGGCGCGCTGCCCGCCCCCGAGCGGCCGCTGGTCCCGCACGACGCCGCCACCTGGGGCGTCGCCCGGACCCTCGCCAACGAACACCCCGAACTCGCCGTCACCCGGATCTCGGCGGAACGCACCGGCGACCCGGCACACGACGCCCGGCGGATCGTCGGGGAACTCCTCACCCCCACCGACGAGGACGAGATCGCCCTCACGGCCGGGGGCCGGTTCGTGCCCCGGGTGGAGGAGTGGACCGAGGCCCCGCACGGCACGGCCCCGGCGGCCGAGGTGCCCGCCTTCTCCCTGCGGGTACGGGACCCCGGGCTCGCCTACCGCCTCGCCTGGACCGAGACGGCGGTCCCCGAACCCGGGCCCGGCGAGGTCGTCGTCGCCGTACGGGCCGCCGGACTCAACTACCGCGACGTGATGCTCTCGGCCGGCCTGCTGCCCGCCGACCCCGCGCGGGGCGCGGCCGAGGCGCCCGGCCTGGAGTGCGCGGGAGTCGTCGCCGCGGTGGGGGAGGGGGTCACCTCGGTGGCCCCCGGCGACCGGGTCCACGCCCTGGCCCCCGATACGTTCTCCTCCCATGTGCGCACGGTCGAGCACGCCGTGGGAAAGCTGCCCCGGAGCATGTCCTTCGCCGAAGGCGCCACCCTCCCGGTCGCCTTCCTCACCGTCCACTACGGACTCGGGCACCTGGCCCGCCTCGCCCCCGGCGAGACCGTCCTGGTGCACGCCGCCGCAGGCGGCGTCGGCCTCGCCGCCCTCCAGTACGCGCGGCGGCGCGGCGCCCGGGTCATCGCCACCGCCGGCAACCCCTTCAAACGCGAACTGGTGCGCACGCTGGGCGTCGAGCACGTCCTCGACTCGCGCGACCCGTCCTTCGCCGAGCGGGTCAGGGAACTGACCGGGGGCCGCGGGGTGGACGTCGTCCTGAACTCGCTGGCCGGTGACGCGATCCCGCGCGGCCTGGAGGTCCTGGCCCCCGGCGGGCGCTTCGTCGAGCTCGGCAAGCGCGACATCCACGAGAACCGGCCGCTGCTCCTCCGCCCGTTCGCGGGGAACATCGCCTTCTTCGGCGTCGACCTGCTGCGGCTGCTCGCCGAACCGGAGCTGGCACGGCGGCAGTTCACGGAGGTCGCCGCGCTGATCCGGACGGGGCGGTACCGCCCGCTGCCGCACAGCGTGTACCCGGCGGCGCGGGCCGCCGAGGCGTTCGCCCTGCTCCAGCACTCGCGGCACATCGGCAAGGTCGTGGTCTCCCTCGACCTCGACGACGACCCGCTGACCGTGGAGCGGCGGCCGGCGCGCCCCGCCCTCGACCCGGCCGGCACCTACCTGGTCACCGGCGGTCTCGGCGGGTTCGGCGCGGCGACCGCCCGCCACCTGGCCGATCTGGGCGCCCGCCGGCTGGCCCTCGTCGGCCGCAGGGGCGCCGCCTCCCCCGAGGCGCCCGCGCTGCTCGCCGACCTCGCGGCGCGCGGCGTCACCGCCCGGGCCCACGCGGTGGACGTCACCGACGAGGCCGCCGTGCGCGCGCTCGTGGAGGAGGCCGACCGGGAGGGGCATCCGCTGCGCGGCGTCGTCCACGCCGCCATGCACCTCGACGACGCGCTGCTGACCGAGCTGACGGACGAGCGCGTCCGGTCCGTCCTCGCGGCGAAACTGGGCGGGACCGCCGTCCTGGACGCCGTCACCCGGGATCGCGACCTGGACCTGTTCCTCGTCCACTCGTCCCTCGCCTCCGTCATCGGCACTCCGGGCCAGGCGCCCTACGCGGGCGGCAACCTGGCCATGGAGGCCGTCGTGCGGAGGCGGCGGTGCGAGGGGCGCGCCGGGCTGGCGATGCTCTGGGGCGCCCTCGGCGAGACCGGTTACGTCGTGCGCAACGGCCTCCAGCCCCTGCTGACGGGGGCCGGCCTGGAACCCGTCCCCCTCCGGGAGGCGTTCGCCGCGGCCGACGACGCCCTCGCCGACGGCGCGGAGCGCGTCGGTCTCGGCCGGGTCAACTGGGCCGTGACCCGCCGGCTGCTGCCCGCGGCGCCGCCGCCGCGGCTGTTCGAGCTGCTGCCCACCCTGCTGGACAAGGACGCCAAGGCCCACGACGACCTGCTCGCCCTGCTCACCGGGATGCCACCGGAGGACGCCCTGGCGTACCTCGCCGACTCGGTCGCCGAAATGCTCGCGGGCGTCCTCCAGCTGCCCGACGGCCGGATCGACCACGACCGCAGGCTGGACGAGTACGGCCTGGACTCCCTGATGGGCACCGAACTGCTGGTGGGCCTGCGCCGCCAGTACGACGTCGACATCCCGCCCATGGAGATCCTGCGCAGCAACGGGACCGTCGCCGACATCGCCCGTATCGTCCACGCCCGGCTGGGACTGTCCGGCGCGTCGTCCGGAGGGCCGCCCGGGGCCTGACGTCCGGGCGCGCGCGAGGGCCCGGGGACGCGTCCTCCCGCGTCCCCGGGCCCCGGCCGTCAGCCCGTCAGCCCGTCGGCGTCACCTCCCGCTCGCGCTCCGCCACCGTCCGCGCGTCACCCGACTCCAGGCCCGGGCGGTGCAGGTCGAGGGCCGGGGACTCGGAACGGATCTTCGGCAGGGACGGGAAGTTGTGCCGCGGCGGCGGGCAGGAAGTCGCCCACTCCAGGGAACGGCCCCAGCCCCACGGGTCGTCGACCTCGACCTTCTTGCCGTACTTGGCGGTCTTCCAGATGTTGTAGAAGAACGGCAGGAACGACAGTCCGAGGAGGAAGGAGCCGATGGTCGACAGGGTGTTGAGCGCCGTCCAGCCGTCCGCCGCCAGGTAGTCGGCGTACCGGCGGGGCATGCCCTCCGCGCCCAGCCAGTGCTGGACCAGGAACGTCAGGTGGAAGCCCACCGTGAGCGTCCAGAACGTGACCTTGCCGAGCCGCTCGTCCAGCATCTTGCCGGTGAACTTCGGCCACCAGAAGTGGAACCCGGCGAACATCGCGTACACGACCGTGCCGAAGAGCGTGTAGTGGAAGTGGGCCACGACGAAGTACGAGTCCGAGACGTGGAAGTCGAGCGGCGGGGCGGCCAGCAGCACACCCGTCAGACCGCCGAAGACGAAGGTCACCAGGAAGCCGGTGGCCCACAGCATCGGCGTCTCGAAGGACAGCGAGCCCTTCCACATGGTGCCGATCCAGTTGAAGAACTTCACCCCGGTCGGGACCGCGATCAGGAAGGTCATGAAGGAGAAGAACGGCAGCAGCACGCCGCCCGTGACGTACATGTGGTGCGCCCACACCGTCACCGAGAGACCGGCGATGGAGATGGTCGCCGCGATCAGACCCCAGTAACCGAACATCGGCTTGCGGGAGAAGACCGGTATGACCTCGGAGACGATGCCGAAGAACGGCAGCGCCAGCACGTACACCTCGGGGTGGCCGAAGAACCAGAACAGGTGCTGCCACAGCAGCGCCCCGCCGTTGGCCGCGTCGAAGATGTGCGAGCCGAACTTGCGGTCCATCTCCAGCGCGAACAGCGCCGCCGCCAGCACCGGGAACACCAGCAGGATCAGCAGGGCGGTCAGCAGGACGTTCCAGGTGAAGATCGGCATCCGGAACATCGTCATGCCGGGCGCCCGCATGCAGATGATGGTGGTGATGAAGTTGACGGCGCCCAGGATGCTGCCGAAGCCCGACAGCGCCACCCCCATGATCCACAGGTCGGCGCCGAGCCCGGGGGAGTGCTGCGCGTCGGACAGCGGGGTGTAGGCGAACCAGCCGAAGTCGGCGGCGCCCTGCGGGGTGAGGAAGCCGGCGGCGGCGATCAGCGAGCCGAAGAGGAACAGCCAGTACGACAGCATGTTCAGGCGCGGGAACGCCACGTCCGGCGCGCCGATCTGCAACGGCATGATCCAGTTGGCGAAGCCCGTGAACAGCGGCATCGCGAACAGCAGCAGCATGATCGAGCCGTGCATCGTGAACGCCTGGTTGAACTGCTCGTTCGACATGATCTGCGAGCCGGGGCGGGCCAGTTCGGCGCGCATCAGCAGCGCCAGCACCCCGCCGACGATGAAGAAGACGAAGGCGGAGACGAGGTAGAGCGTCCCGATCCGCTTGTGGTCGGTGGTCGTCAGCCACTCGACGGGTGAACTCCTCGGCCGGTAACCCGCGGTCGCCTCCCCCTTGGGGCGCTCCGTCAGGGGTTTCTCGCCGCTCCGCATCCCGACGCCGTCCACTGGCACACCTGCTCCGCATCTGCCGAAGTTCCTCGCGGACCGGGCGGGGTGCGCCGTGGGAGTCACGGGCCCGTCCGGCCTCGTTCATGATCGGCGGCGGCCGGGGGCCGGGGGGGCGGCGTCGCTGACGGTCGCGGC
>NZ_JBPQTX010000263.1:0-10037 GCF_051386555.1 Streptomyces sp. URMC 126 | reverse complement strand
GGCGTGGGGCGCAAAGGTCCGTCCGTGGGTAGGCGGGGCTGGCGGGCCGGCACGTTCGCGGCCCGCGCCTCCGCGCGCCGCGATGCGGCGTACGGACCGGTCGTCCGGGCGTCGAAAACCCCGCCGGGCGGAACGCGCCGTGCGGCGGGGGCCGGGGTGCACCGGGGGCGGCCTGTGACGGGGGTGGCGCTCCGGTGACCCCGATATCGTCACAAGCGGTTCCCCGCCGGGAGAAGCGTGGGGGCTGTGCGGTGGGTCACCACGAACGAAACCGCAGGTGGGAGGCGTGATCACGGGCCAGTGGGCCCGGTCACAGAGGGTAGGGCGCCCGGGTTCCTCCCCCGGAGGGGTACCCCCACTTCGCCGCTTCCCGGGGGCGAGCCCCCAGACCCCCCGAAACCGCGCTCCGCGCGGTTGTCCTCAAACGCCGGACGGGCTGAAAGGCGCGCCCTCACCCCTCGCTCACCCTTCGACGTCCCGCCCCTCCAGCGGCCGCACCGCCGGCCCCTGGAGCACCGTCCCGTCGGGCGCGAAGCGCGAGCCGTGGCACGGGCACTCCCACGCCCGTTCCGCCGCGTTGAAGGCGACCAGGCAGCCGAGGTGCGTACAGCGGGCGGAGACCGCGTGCGCGGTGCCGTCCTCGTCGCGGTAGACCGCGCAGTGCCGGCCGTTGACGCGTACCACCTCGCCCGTGCCGGGGGCGATGCCGGCGACGGAGTCCGCGCCGCCGGGCCGGAGGCGGTCGGCGACGAAGTGGCGGGCGACCTCGGCCTGGTGGCGGAGGAACTGGGGGGCCTCGCGGACCTGGGTCCACAGCCGCCGCGGGTCGTACAGGTCGGCCCACGGCGGCCGGTGGCCCTCGATCAGTTCGGCGAGCAGCCGGCCCGCCATGACGCCGCCGCTCATGCCCCAGCCGCCGAAGCCGGTGGCGACCCAGGTGTGGCGGGCGCGCGGGTGGAAGGGGCCGACCAGGGGGACGGTGTCGGTGGAGTCGTTGTCCTGGGTCGCCCAGTGCCGGTCGAACACGATGGAGGGGAAGCGCTCGCGGGTCCAGGCCGCCAGCCGCTCGAAGCGGGCCGCGACGTCGGCGGTGCCGGGCTTGAAGCTCTCGCCGGTGACGATCAGCAGCCGCCGGCCGTCGGCGTGCGGGGCGCTGCGGACGGACCGCTTGGCGCCCTCCTCGGTGATGTACATCCCGCCGGGGTCCTGGTCGGCGGGCACGGTGCCGGTGACCACCAGTTCGCGGCGCGGCGAGAGCCGGGCGAACAGCAGCGCGCGGTCGAAGACGGGGTAGTGGGTGGCGACGACCACGTCCCGTGCCGTGAGCACGGCGCCGTCGGCGGTCGTCACCCGGCAGGGGGTGCCCTCGTCGAGGCCGGTGACGCGGGTGTGCTCGTGGATGACGCCGCCGCGCGCGACCAGGTCCCGGGCGAGGGCGAGCAGGTACTTGCGCGGGTGGAACTGCACCTGGCCGTCGAGCCGTACGGCCGCCTCGACCGGGTACGGCAGGCCGGTCCGTTCCACGTAGGACGCCTCCAGCCCGGCCTGGGCCGCGGCGTTGGCCTCCTCGCGGACCTCGCCGCGGCCTTCGGCGCGGGTCACGTAGGTGAAGGCCGGCCGGCGTTCGAGTTCGCAGTCGGCTCCCAGCAGCTCCGCCACCTCCGCGACGTGCCCGACCGCCTCCGACTGCGACCGCGCGTACAGCCGCGCGCCCTCGGGGCCGCGGGTGCGCCGCAGCCGGGCGTAGATCAGGCCGTGCAGGGCGGTGACCTTGGCGGTGGTGTGGCCCGTCACCCCGGCGGCGATCCGGTCCGCCTCCAGGACGGCGACGGACCGTCCGGCGCGGGCCAGTTCCCAGGCGGTGGCGAGGCCCGCGATGCCGCCGCCGACGACGGCCACGTCGACGTCGGTGCCGGTGCCGGTGAGCGGTGGGTGCGCGGAGTCCGGGCAGGCGGGGGCGGTGGACAGCCAGTACGACTCGGGCTCGCCGTGGAGCAGCGGGCCGGAGGGGCCGCCGCCGGAGGGGGTTGCGGAGGGGTCGGAAGGGTGCGCCATGGGGGAACGGATTCCCCCGCGCGGCGCACGTACCCGGGCCCGCGTCCGGGGTTCGTCCGTTCGGCCGACCCGCCGGCGCCCCGGTTTGCCCGCCCGGCGCCGGGGAACCCGGGGAACCGGAATCCGGCCTCCCGGAGCCGCTCCGGATGTTCCCGAGGGTTCCGCAGGGCCGGGCGGGAAGCGGGAGGCGCACGAGGCTGCGCGCCGGCGGACACGGCAGTACGAGGGAGACGGCATGCGGGCCCTGACCTGGCACGGAAAGCGGGACGTCCGGGTGGAGACGGTCCCCGACCCCGGGCTGGAGGAGCCCACGGACGTCATCGTCCGTGTCACCTCCACCGGCATCTGCGGATCGGATCTGCATCTCTACGAGGTCCTCGGACCGTATCTGGACCCCGGCGACATCCTGGGCCACGAGCCGATGGGCGTCGTCGAGGAGACCGGCCCGGACGTCACCGCCCTCGTGCCCGGCGACCGGGTGGTGGTGCCCTTCAACGTCTCCTGCGGCGCCTGCCACATGTGCGGTCAGGGCCTCCAGTCGCAGTGCGAGACCACCCAGGTGCGCGAACGGGGCATGGGCGCCGCGCTGTTCGGCTACAGCAAGCTGTACGGGCAGGTGCCGGGCGGGCAGGCGGAGTTCCTGCGGGTGCCGTTCGGCAACACCCTGCCGATCAAGGTTCCGGAGGGGCCGCCCGACGAGCGGTACGTCTACCTCTCCGACGTCCTGCCCACCGCCTGGCAGGCCGTCGAGTACGCGGCGATCCCGCCCGGCGGCACGGTGACCGTACTCGGCCTGGGGCCGATCGGCGACATGTGCGCCCGGATCGCCCTGCACCGGGGCGCGAGTCTGGTCCTCGGCGTCGACCTGGTGCCCGAGCGGCTGGCCCGGGCCGCCGCCCGCGGCGTCACCGTCCTCGACCTGCGGGCCCACACCGAGCGCGGCGACGACATCGTCACCGCCATCCGGGACCTCACCCAGGGGCGCGGGACGGACGCCGTCATCGACGCCGTCGGCATGGAGGCGCACGGCGCGCCCGTGGGGAAGACGGCCCACCAGCTCGTCGGGCTGCTTCCGGACGCCTGGGCGCAGAAGCTGATGGAGCGGGCCGGCGTCGACCGGCTGGCCGCCCTGCACACGGCGATCCAGGCCGTGCGGCGCGGCGGCACCGTCTCGCTGTCCGGCGTCTACGGCGGCATGCTCGACCCGATGCCGATGATGACGATGTTCGACAAGCAGATCCAGCTGCGCATGGGCCAGGCCAACGTCCGCCGCTGGGTGGACGACATCCTGCCGCTGCTCGACGACGCGGACCCGCTCGGCGTCGAGGGCTTCGCCACCCACACGCTGCCGCTGGAGGACGGGCCGAAGGCCTACCGGACCTTCCAGGCCAAGGAGGACGGCATGGTCAAGACCCTGCTCAAGCCCGGGGCCGCCGCGTGACCGGCCGGCCGCGGGCGGCCCTCCTCGACGTCGACGGCACCCTCGTGGACACCAACTACCTGCACACCGTCTGCTGGTTCGAGGCGCTGCGGCAGGCCGGTCACCGGGTCGCGATGACGGACGTCCACCACACCATCGGCATGGGTTCCGACAGGCTCCTCGACCGGCTGCTGGGCGAGGACCGGGACCGCGACGCCGACGAGGGGATCAGCGCCGCGCACAAGACCCTCTACGCCACCTGGTTCGAGCGGCTGCCGGTCGTCGAGGGGGCGCAGGAGCTGGTGCGGGCTCTCGCGGGGCGTGGCTGGCGCGTCGTCCTGGCCACGTCGGCCCAGGGCTCGGAACTCGCCGCGCTGCGCCGGGCGATCGGCGCCGACGACGCCATCACGGCGGCGACCAGCGCGGACGACGTGGAGGCGAGCAAGCCCGACCCCGAACCCGTACGGCAGGCGCTGGAGCAGGCCGGCGCGGATCCGGACCGGGCGCTGTTCCTCGGCGACACCGTCTGGGACGTCCACGCGGCCCGGAAGGCGGGCGTGGACTGCGTCGCCCTGCTGTCCGGCGGCATCGCGCGCGCCGAACTGGAGGAGGCCGGCGCGGTCGCGGTCTACCGCGACCCCGCCGACCTGCTGGCGTGGCTGGACGACAGCCCCTTCGCACGTCTGGAACGCGACTGACCGTACGCCGCCTCGTCGGCGGAGGGCGTGCGGCCCGTCGCCGGTGACCCGCGCCCGGCCTCCTGCCGGGCGCGGGTCCGCGCTACCAGCGATACCACCGGCCTCCGCCGGAGCGGACGAGGAAGCCGAGCAGCCAGATGACCAGCACGGCCAGCGCGATCCACCACAAAATCTTCACCGCGAAACCCGCGCCGAAGAGAATGATCGCGAGGATCAGGACCAGGAGCAGCGGCACCACAGTGATCACCTCCTGTCGGTCGCCCACCCGCCATGGGGACGGCCTGTGCATCTCCAGTGTCCTCCGCCTGATCCGTTTTGTCCTGGTCGTCCGCCCGCGGATTCGGGTGGGCGGGAGCCCGGCCGCCACCGGCGGGGGCCCCGGCGCCGCCCCGGGGCGTGCATAGCCGGACGCGCGCGGGGGTACCCGCCCCGGCCAGAGGAGGACGCCCCATGCCCACGCCCGGAGACCGCGACGGACGCGCGCGGACCAGGGGACGCGACGAGTCGCCGGAGGAGCGCGCCGACCGGCGCTGGAACGAACTCCTCCAGGAGGTGCGCGTCGCGCAGACCGGGGTCCAGATCCTCTTCGGCTTCCTCCTGACCGTCGCCTTCACCCCGCGCTTCACCACCCTCGCCCCGACCGACCGCACCGTCTACGTCGTCACGGTGATCCTCGGCGCCGCCACCACCGGCTCGCTGATCGGGCCCGTCTCCTTCCACCGGATCGTCACCGGGCGGCGGCTGAAGCCCGAGACGGTGGTGTGGGTGTCCCGGCTGACCGTCGTCGGCCTGGTGCTCCTGCTGGCCACGGTGGCCTCGGCGCTGCTGCTCATCCTGCGGGTCGCCCTGCGCGGCCCGGCGGTGCCGTGGGTGGTCGCCGGGCTCGTCGTGTGGTTCGTCCTCTGCTGGTTCGCCCTGCCCTGCTGGGCGCTGCTCCGCTACCGCTCGCGCAGGTGACGGCCGGCCGCCCCTCACGATCGATCGGACGGCCCGCGCGACCGGGTGCCGGAGCGCACCGGCCGCACCCCGATCGGTCCCGTCCGACCCGGCGGCGGCCCGCATGGCGTGTCACGGTGAGGGCAGACGAGCCCAGGGGGGAACGAGCGCAGCGAGCGAAGGAGCAGCACCATGCCCGCAGGATCCAGCCCCAAGCGCGAGCGGCAGTACGAGCACATCAAGGAGAGCGCGGAGTCGCGCGGCGCGAGCGAGAAGCGCGCCAAGGAGATCGCGAGCCGCACGGTGAACAAGGAGCGCGCCCGCGCCGGCGAGTCCAAGACGGCCAGCCGGACGTCCCTCCAGGACATGTCGTCCTCGAAGCGGGGCGGTCAGCGCTCGCACTCCGGGGCCAAGGGCCCGACCAGGGACCAGCTGTACGAAGAGGCCAAGAAGAAGAACGTCGAGGGACGGTCGCAGATGACCAAGGACGAGCTGAAGCGGGCCCTCGGGCGCTGAGGCGTAGCTGAGGCGTCGCCGCGGCCTCCGGGCCCGCCGGTTCACGGGAGGTCGACGACCCCCACCGCCGACTCCAGCAGGCTCCCCAGGTACAGCCGCCCCGCGTGTCCGCACACGCTGGTCACCATGCGGAAGCCGGTCCCCGGCCGCCGCAGGTCCCGGACCCCCCGGCCCGCCGCGTCCAGCTCCAGCAGCCGGATGACCGGCCGGGGGCCGGGCAGCAGCGCGGACGGCAGCGCCCACAGGGCCCGCCGGAGCGCCGGAGGCGACCGGTGCAGCAGGTCGAGGAGGGGTTCGCGCGGGGCCGCCAGGGCCACCCGGACGCTGCCGTCCGGACCGGTGGACAGGTTGTCGGGGAAGCCGGGCAGCGCCTCCGCGAAGACCTCGCGACGGCCGGCCCGCGGGCCGGTGAGCCACAGGCGCGTCAGCCGGTACGCCCCCGACTCGGCGACCACGACGGAGGAGCCGTCACCGGCCAGGGCCACGCCGTTCGCGAACTCCAGCCCGTCCAGCACCACTTCGGGCCGCGCGGACCCCGGCTCCCAGCGCAGCAGCCGCCCGGTGCCGGAGTGCTCCAGCAGGTCGCCCATCCAGTGCTCCAGCGGGAACCGGGCGGACGCGTCGCTCACGTACACGGCGCCGTCCGGCGCGACGACGGCGTTGCTGCACACCCACAGCGGGTCGCCGCCCGCCCCCAGCAGCGTCTCGATACGGCCGGACGCCGGGTCCAGGCGCAGCAGCCCGCGCTCCGCGTCGCACACCAGCACCCGGCCGTCGGGGAGCGGGCACAGGCCCAGCGGCCGGCCGCCGGTGCGGGCGAGCGTCCGCACCGGACCGCCCGCCGGGTCCACGGACAGGACCCGCCCGTCCGCCACCCCGGTCAGCAGCCGGCCCGAGACGGCGTCCCACCGGACGTCCTCGGGGCCGGTGGCGCCGAGCGGCAGCCGCCGCACCGGGGGCAGCGCGGCGGGCTCCGCGCCGGGGACCGGTCCCCGGGTACGCCGCGGCGGCTGCCAGACGACCGGACGGAGAGGGGGTTTGCGCGAGGCCATGGCGAGAACCCTTCCTGGCGGGGTGGGCCGGGAAGCGTACCCGCGGCCCACCCCGGAAAACGGCCGTCACCGGCCGACGTGCGCGTACCGCCGCCCCGTGGCACGGTGGGCGGGCGTGGCACGGACCCCCGACCGACGCACGCACAGCAGGAGGCACGCATGCCGAGCCCCGAGGACGCCGAGAACCGCCTGCGGCGGGCCGCCGACGAGGAACGGGAGGCCTACGGAGGAGAGGACCACCCCGTCGGCGCCTACGCGGGAGCCATGGGCGTCTACGTCGCGGGCATCGCGGCGCTGGCCGGCGCCGCCCGGCTCGCCCGCCGGCCGGTGCCGGAGCCCGGCCCCTGGGACGTGCTGCTGTGCGCCGGGGCCACGCACCGGCTGTCCCGGCTGCTCACCAAGGACTCGGTGACCAGCCCGCTGCGAGTCCCCTTCGCCCGCTTCCGCGGGGCCGGCGGCCCCGGCGAGGTCCAGGAGGAGGTACGCGGCGGCGGCGCCCGCAAGGTCGTCGGCGAGCTGCTGACCTGCCCGTTCTGCACCGGCATGTGGGTCGTCACCGGGCTGGCCGCCGGGCTGGTCTTCGCTCCCCGGCCCACCCGGCTGGCCGCCGCCGCGCTGACCGCTCTCACCGGCGCCGACCTGCTGCAGTTCCTGCGGGTGCGGATGCAGCAGTCCGTCGGCGAATAGCCGCCGCGGGCCCGGCGTCCCGGCCGGGGTGCCGGGCCCCCGGGCGGGACCGCAACGAAGCGCGAGACGCGAGCGCGAGGAGAGTTCCATGACGCATCCGTCCCACGACCGTCTGGAGGGCCGCGCCGCGCTGGTGACCGGCGCCTCCCGGGGGCTCGGCCTGCTGATCGCCCGCGAACTCGCCCGCCGCGGCTGCAAGGTGCTGATCTGCGCCCGCGACGGCGAGGAACTGGGCCGGGCCGAACGCATGCTGCGCGCCGAGGGGGCCGAGGTCCGCGCCCTCGCCTGCGACGTCACCGGCTCCTCGGCCGCCCGGCGGCTCGTCGACGCCACGGCCGAAGCCTTCGGCGGTCTCGACGTCCTCGTCAACAACGCCGGGAACATCCAGGTCGGGCCGGTCTCCGCGATGACCGAGACGGATTTCCGCGACGCCATGGAGACGATGTACTTCGCGCCGCTGCGGCTCGTCCTCACCGCTCTGCCGGAGATGCGCGAACGCGGCGGCGGACGCATCGTCAGCATCGCCTCCATCGGCGGCCGGGTCGCCGCGCCCCACCTGCTGCCCTACGTGGGCGCCAAGTTCGCCCTCACCGGCTTCTCCGAGGGGCTGCGCGCGGAACTCGCCGCCGACGGCATCAGCGTCACCACCGTCCTGCCCGGCCTGATGCGCACCGGCTCGCACACGGCCGCCCGCTTCAGCGGCCGGGCCGACAAGGAGTACGCCTGGTTCGCGGTCTCCTCCGGGCTCCCGCTGCTGTCCATGGACGCCGAGCGGGCCGCCCGCGCCATCGTCCGCGCCGCCGAGCGCCGCCGCGCGGAGCTGGTGCTCACGCCCGTCGCCAAGGCCGCCGTCCGGCTGCACGGCCTGGCCCCCGCCACCACCACCCGCGCCCTGAGCCTCGGCGCCCGGCTGCTGCCGCGCGGCGGGCCCGGCCCCGCGCACGACGTGCCCGGCCGGCAGGCCGCCCGGCGGCTCGGCTCCGCCGCGGTCGCCCGCCTCACCGTGCTCAACGACCGCGCCGCCCGCCGCTACAACCAGCGGACCGAACCGTGACCCGCGATGCCGCCGGCGCGGGCGGCGAGGACGCCTACGACGCCTCCCCCTGGGTCCCCGCCGGCGCGGACCTCGACGCGCTGCGCACGGCGGCGGCCGGCTGCCACGGCTGTCCCCTCCACCGGGACGCCTCGCGGACCGTCTTCGGCGCCGGTGACACCTCCGCCCGTCTCCTCCTCGTCGGCGAACAGCCCGGCGACCAGGAGGACCGCAAGGGGCACCCCTTCGTCGGACCGGCCGGCGGCGTCCTCGACCGGGCGCTCGCCGAGGCCGGCATCGATCCCGGGGAGACGTACGTCACCAACGCCGTCAAGCACTTCAAGTTCGAGCCCGCCGCCCGGGGCAAGCGGCGCATCCACAAGGCGCCCACCCTGCGCGAGATCAGTGCCTGCAGCCCGTGGCTGGCGGAGGAACTGCGGCTGGTCGCCCCGGAGGTGGTCGTGGCCCTCGGCGCGACGGCGGGGAAGTCGCTGCTGGGTTCCGGGTTCCGGGTCACCCGCGACCGGGGAGTGCCGCTGCCCCTGCCCCCACCGGCGGGCGGGGACGGCGAGGGTGTGCTCGTCGCCACGATCCACCCGTCCGCCGTACTGCGCGCGGACGACGCGGGGCGGGCGGAGCTGTACGGGGGGCTGGTGGCGGATCTGCGGGTGGCGGGACGGTTGCTGGGGTGAGGGTGCCCGGTCCCGTCCTCGTACCGTTTCCCGCGGGGCGACGGCCCGGGCGCGCCCGCCGTTTGCGCCCCGGCGCAACGGTTACCCGGGGGGCGTGTCCGCCGCTCCGCGCGTAGGCGTCGTGATCATCACCCGCGACCGCCTCCCCCGCCTCCTCCGCACCCTCCACCACCTCGCCCGGCTCCCCGAAGAGCCCCCGGTCGTCGTCGTGGACAACGGCTCCCGGGACGGCACCCCGGCGGCCGTGCGGGAGCGGTACCCGCACGTCCGCGTGCTGGAGACGGGCCGCAACCTGGGCGCCGTCGGCCGCAATGTCGGCGTCGCGGCCCTGGACACGCCCTACGTGGCGTTCGCCGACGACGATTCCTGGTGGGAACCCGGCTCGCTCGCCGCGGCGGCCGGCCTGTTCGACGCCCACCCTCGGCTGGCCCTGATCGCCGCCTCCACCCGGGTCGGCGCGGAAGGCCGCCCCGACCCCCTCAACCGCGTCCTCGCCGCCTCGCCCCTGGGCCGGGCGCACGATCTGCCCGGCCCCTCCGTCCTCGGCTTCCTCGCCTGTTCGGCCGTCGTCCGGCGCGACCCCTTCCTCGAAGCGGGCGGTTTCGACCCGCTGCTGCACTTCGGCGGCGAGGAGACCCTGCTCGCCTACGAACTGGCGCGCCGGGGCTGGGGAGTGGTGCACTGCCCCGCGTTGGTCGTCCGGCACCACCCCGATCCCGTGCCCCGCGCCGGCCGGCCCGCCCGGTTCCGGCGCAACGAGCTGCTGACGGTCTGGCTCTGCCGCCCTCTGCCGTACGCCCTGTCCCGCACCTGGTCGCTGGCGCGGGACTGTCCCGGCGACCGGGAGGCCCGCCGCGCCCTGGCCGGGGTGGCACGCCGACTCCCCGCCGCCCTGCTCCGCCGGCGCCCCCTCCCGCCGCCCGTCGAACGCGGCGCGCGCCTCGTCGA
>NZ_JBPQTX010000262.1:0-10148 GCF_051386555.1 Streptomyces sp. URMC 126 | reverse complement strand
GGCCCCGGCCCCCGCCCCCGTGCTGCGCGTCCGCGGGGTGCGCAAGGCGTACGGCCGCCACCCCGTGCTGCGCGGGGTCGACCTCGACCTGCCGGCCGGCTGCATGGCGGGCGTCGTCGGTGAGAACGGCTCGGGGAAGACCACGCTGCTCCGCGTCCTCGCCGGGCAGACCAGGCCGGACGGGGGAACGGTCGACTGCCCCGGGCCGGTCGGCTACTGCCCGCAGGAGACGGTCCTGAACCCGGCGTTCACCGTGGACCAGCACCTGGAGCTGTTCCACGTCGCCTACCGCCTCCCCGACCCCCGCCGGGCGTACGAACTGCTGGACGCGCTGCGGTTCACCGCCTACCGCCATCACCGCGTCGGCGCCCTCAGCGGCGGCACCCGGCAGAAGCTCAACCTCGTCCTCGCCCTGATGCACGACCCGCCGCTGCTCCTGCTCGACGAGCCGTACCAGGGCTTCGACTGGGAGTCGTACCAGCGCTTCTGGGAGCTCGCCGGTGAACTCCGCGCCGGCGGCCGTTCGTTCCTCCTGGTCTCGCACATCGCCTACGACACCGCCCGCTTCGACCGGCTCTGGCGGCTGGAGGACGGCCGGCTGGCCGAGGGCGCGCGGCCGGGGGCCGGTCCGGCGACGGAGGGGTGACGATGCCGCCCACCACGCACCGGCAGCCCACCGCTCCCCAGCCGCCCACCGCGACGACGCGGCCCACCGCCTGGACGTACTTCTCCACCGCCGCCCGCTTCGCGCTGGTCGAGCACGTCCGCAACCGCCTCGCCCTCGTCCTCGTCGTGCTGTTCGTCCCGCTGTGGATCTCGCTCGGGCACGTGGTCGTCGACGCGAGCGAGGTGCGCTTCCTGCTGCGGGCCACGCATGGGACGGTCACCGCGCACGGCAACGACCTCGGCAACATCACGGGCGCCCTCAACGCGGTCACCCTCATCGTCGGTTTCATGATGTTCTCGGTCACGTTCCGGGCGGCCGGGTTCGACCGGCGGCTGGCGATGGCCGGCTACCCGCGCCGTCACCTCATCATGGCCAAGTTCGCGGCCCTCGTCGTCGTCGCGGCCGTCACCTGCGCGTACGCCACCTGCGCGGTCTGCTTCTACTGGTCGCCCCGGCGGCCCTGGCTGCTCGCGCTCGCCCTGGCCTGCGGGGCGCTGACGTACGGCGGGCTGGGGGTGATGCTGGGCGCCCTGTTCCGCTCCGAACTCGCGGGCATGCTCCTGATCATCATGACGAGCATCATCGACACCGGTCTGCAGAGCCCGCTCGCCAACCCGGTCGCCGACGACGACATCATCCGCTACCTCCCCTCCTTCGGCGCCATGCAGGTCGCCACGACCGCCGGCTTCCGCGACGCGATCCCGCTGCCGTACCTCCTCCTCGGCCCGCTCTGGTTCGCGGGCGCGCTCCTCGTGGCGGCCCTCACCTTCCGCTTCCACACCCGCGACCGCCGGAACGCCTTCCCGGACGGGTGACTGACGACGGACGGCGGGAGACGTAAGGCCCCGGGCACAGAGGCGGGGCAGGGCGCATGGCGGGGCACCGGAAGGGGTAGCACCTGCCCAGTGCCACATACCGTCAGCGATCCCGACATTCCGCTAAACGACCGTTTCGAGGGGAATCAGCCGGTCCGGCTCGCCGGGTACCGCGCCCGGCGCCCCGGAGCCGTTTTTTCACCGCCGGTATCCGCGACCCCCGCCGCGCCGGAAGGCCGCCGGGGGCCCGTAGCGAGGAGACGAGATGCCCGAACCGAGCGCCGGCGAGCGACGGTCGCTGACCGTGGGGGTGGTGGCCGCGCGCACCGGGCGGCTGGCGCGGCTGGGCGACCCGCTCGCCTACGTCACCGGCCTGCTCCGGCCGCGACTGCGCCGCCTGGTCAACGGGGGCCGGGAGTACACCGTACGGCTGGTGGAACGCGACAGCCGGTCCACCGCGGAGGGCGCCCGGCAGGCGGTCCTCGACCTCGTCCACGGCGAGGGCGCGGGGATCGTCCTCACCCTGGCCGGCACCCAGGTGCTGCCGGCCGTCGCCGACACCTGCGAGGCGGCCGGCGTGCCCTGCGTCTCCAGCACCTTCCCGTGGCAGGTGTACTACTACGGGCGCGGCGCGGACGACACCACTCCGTTCCGCTGGACGTACCACTTCTGCTGGGGCCTCGACGCCATCGCCGAGGTGTTCGCGGACCTGTGGGAGGCGGCCGGCGGACAGGCCGGGACGGTGGGCTGCCTCTGGAACGACGGACCGCAGGGCACCTGGTCGCGGCACGAGCGGCACGGCTTCGCACCGGCCGCCCGGGCCCGCGGCCACCGCCTCGTGGACCCCGGCGCGTACCCGGAGCCGGCGGCCGATCTCGCCGCGCACGTCACGGCGTTCGCCGAGGCCGGCGCGGACTTCGTCACCAGCGCCGCCACGGGCCGTGACCTGGCCCTGTTCCGCCGGCAGGCCGCCGCCCTCGGCAGCCCGCCCCGCCTGATCACCTGCTCCCGCTGGCTCGCCTACCCGCCCTCGGTGACCAGCACCGGCGAACGGCCCGCACAGGCCGGGGTCGCGACCCTCGTCTACTGGACCCCCGTCCACCCCTACCGCTCGTCCCTCGACGGCACGACCGCGGGCGAACTGGCCGCCGGGTACGAACAGGCCACCGGACGGCAGTGGCTCCAGCCCCTCGGCCTCGCCCACGCCCTCGTCGAAGTGGCCGCGCACGCCCTGCGCACCGCCGCTGACCCCACCGACCGGCACGCCCTGGCGAAGGCACTCGCCGCCACCCGCCTGGACACCATCGCCGGCCCCCTCGACTGGACAACCGGCCCCACCCCGAACATCGCCACCATCCCCCTCGCCGGCGGGCAGTGGCAGCGCGGTGCGCGCCACGACTACGAACTGGCGGTCGTGACCAATCGCCGGGTGCCCGGTCTGCCGTGCACCGCCGGTCTCGTCCCGACCGGATGACGGTGCGCCATGGGGGTACGGGGGCCGGTCGGATCACGGGACGGCGGGTGCCGTGGGTGGCGGCGCGGTGATGGTGAGGTCCGTGTTCAGGCGGGTCGTCAGTTCGTCGGCCAGGTCGGGGACGTGGGCGGCCGCCCACTGTCGGGTGAGTGTGAGGAAGCCCCGGAGGTCGTCCCCCACGGAGCACAGGACGCCCGGCAGGTCGGCGACGGGTATCTCGATGGGGCGGGTGGGAGGCGGCTCGGCCGCGAAGCCGCCGTCGGGCCAGAGGCGCACGGTCGTGCCGGTGAGCTCCACGCGCGGTGTCGGGTCGTGCCCCCACCAGGGCAACTCGCCGTCCGCCAGGGCGGACCACGCGCGCCAGTCCGCCAGATCGGAGCAGCAGCCCGGGCGCACGGTGATGCCGAGGCCCGTGTGGTGGAAGCGCAGGCCGCCGTCGGCGGACGACCCGAGCGTGTGGGCGGTCAGCGCCGCCATGGCGGCGCCGACCTCGTCCGGCGTCATCCCGCCGGACAGGGCGAGCGGCCGGTACGGGGGGAGGCCGGCCACCGGCCATGCGGTGAAGCCGGTGGTGTCGGCGGTCTCCAGGACGATGTCGACGATGAGCATGGGGTCAGTCTCCGGGGTGCCGGGCGGGGATGTCCGTTCTTTTTCCGGTGCCCCGGTGGGGGGTTTCCGGGCCGTCGTTCTGGTGAGGGAGGGCGGTTCGGGCGCGTGGGGACGAGCGCGTCGGGCGCCGGTATCGGACACGCGGGCGCTTCGCGTCCGCGCTCCCGGTCCGGGCGTCTGGTATTCGTGCCCTCACCACCGTCACCCCGTGCCGCCCGCATGGGCGGCCGGGGCCCGGGTAACCGGGGGGCGATTCGCGTCGCGCGGGCGAGCAGGTGAACGGCCCGAGCGGGCCGGGATGAGCAGGTGAGCATGGTGAGCAGGGAGGAGCGGTGATGCCGGACAAGGCCCGTGTCGCCGCCGCGGCCGAGCTGCCCGTGTGGTGGGCCGGGCTCATGCTGCTGTGGGTGGTGCTGATCGGTCCCGTGGACGCGCTGGAGGCCGGGGCCGGGGCGGTGGCCGCGGCGGGCGGGGCGTGGGCGGCCAGGGCGGCGCGTCGGGCGGCGGAGCGGTGAACTGGTGGCTGGCGGGCGCCGCCCTGCTGATCGCCGGCGGGCTCGGCCCCTGCCTGTGGGGCGCGGCGACGGGCGGGACCGGGCGCCGGATGACCGCGCAGAACACCGCGACGCTGCTGCTGTGCCTGGTGTTCCTGCTGCTCGCCCAAGGGTACGGGCGGCCCGCCTATACGGACCTCGCCCTCGTCGTCTCCGTCCTCGGGCCCGTGGGGACCCTCGTCTTCGTCCGGCTCTTCGAGACATCCGATGATGCGGAGGCCGCTGGTTCGAGAGGGAAGGCCCCGGGCCGGGAAGCCTCCGCCGGCACCCGTCTCCTCGGCCCTTTCGTCACGGCAGCCACCCTCGCCACCGTCGTCCCGCTCTGCGTCGCCGCCGGGCCCGGCCGGGCCATGGTCAAGGTGCTCGTCATCGGCGCGCTGCTGCTGGCCGGGGGAGCGGTCACCACCCGGGCGGTGCACGGTGGATGACGTGCTCGGCGGCCTCGCGCTGCTCTTCGTCGCGGTGGCCGCGACCGCCGCCGTCCTCAACCGGGACCCCGCCCGGCAGGCGCTCGTCCTGTCGGTCCTCGGCCTCGGGCTCGCCCTGCTGTTCACCGTGTTCCAGGCGCCGGACGTCGGCCTCTCGCAACTCGCCGTCGGGTCCGCCGTCACCCCGCTGATGATCCTGCTGACGGTCCGCAAGGTGCGGCGGATCCACCGGGCCCGGCGCGACGGGAACGACGACGGGCCGCCCGGATGAGCCGCCGCGTCCGGCTGTGCGTCCTGGCCGCGGGGCTGCTCGCCACCGCCGCCCTGTTCCTCGCCGCCTGCCTCGAACTGCCGCGCTTCGGCGGCGACCGGCACCCCTACGGCGACCGTGCCGTCCACGCGGCGCTGCTCCGGCACACCGCCAACGCCGTCTCCGCCGTCAACTTCGACCAGCGGGCCCTGGACACCCTCGGCGAGGAGAGCATCCTGTTCGCCTCCGTCCTCGGCACCGTCGTCCTCCTGCGGCAGACGAGCGACGAGCGCCGTACCGCCCCCGCGCCCGCGCGCGTGACGGCCCGCACCCGCCGCTACGGCCTGCTCCTGCTGCCCGTCACCCTGCTCATCGGCCTCTACGTCGTCGCCCACGGGCAGCTCAGCCCCGGCGGCGGCTTCCAGGGCGGTGTCGTCGTGGCCACCGCCGTCCACCTGCTGTACATCGCCGTCGACTACCGCGCCCTGGAACGCGTCCGGCCCCTCGGCCCGTACGAGATCGCCGACGCCGCCGGAGAGGCCGCGTACGTCCTCGTCGGCGCGGGCGGGCTGGTGGCCGGGGCCGCGTACCTGGCGAACGTGCTGCCGTACGGGACGTTCGGCACCCTCGCCTCGGGCGGCACCGTACCGCTGCTCAACGCCGCCGTCGGCGTGGAGGTCGCCGCTGCCGTGGTCGTCCTGCTGGCCCGGTTCCTCGGCCAGGCCCTGGAGATCGAGGGCGGCGACGGGAAAGGGAGCGACAGGAAGGGGAGCGACGGTAAGGGGAGCGACAGGAAAGGGAGCCCGGCATGAGCGTTCTGCCCTATCTCACCGCCGGCTGGATCTTTCTGGTCGGCGTGTACGGCATGGCCACCAGCCGCGACCTCGTCCACACCGTCGGCTGCCTGTCCGTCACCCAGTCGTCCACCTACGTCCTGCTCCTCGCCGTCGGCTACCGCGACGGCGCCACCGCGCCCGTCTTCTCCGACATCCCGCCCGGCTCCCGGCCCGTCGTCGACCCCGTCGTGCAGGCCCTCACCCTCACCGACGTCGTCGTCGGCGCGACGGTGACGGCGCTGCTGCTCGCCCTCGTCGTGCAGATCGCCAAACGGCACGGCACCACCGACCCCGACGCCCTGTCCGAACTGAAGGGCTGACCCGGTGGACCGGCTGCTCCCGCTGATCGTCGTGGTACCGCTGCTCGGCGCCGCCCTGCTGGCCGGCGCCGGGCGCCGGATGCCCCGGGCGGTCGCGGAGAGCCTCGGCTGCCTCTGCGCCGCCGTCTCCGCCGGGCTCGCCGTGGGCGCCCTCGCCGGCGGGCCGTACGTCGTCTGGGCCGGCGACTGGCGGCCCGTCCACGGCCACGGGGTGGGCATCGTCCTCACCGGCGACCGCACCGGCACCGGCCTGGCCGCCCTCACCTCGCTCCTCGTCGTCACCGTCCTCGCCTACGCCTGGCGCTACTTCGACGAACCGCCGCGCGGCCACGCCGGCGCCTTCCCCGCGCTCATCCTCCTCTTCCAGGCGGGCATGTGCGGCTTCGCCCTCACCGGGGACCTCTTCAACGCCTTCGTCTTCTTCGAGCTCATGGGCGTCGTCGGCTACGCCCTCACCGGCTACCGCGTCGAAGAGGCCCGGCCCGTCCAGGGCGCGCTCGCCTTCGGCTTCGTCAACTCCCTCGGCGGCTACGCCACCCTCCTCGGCATCGCCCTGCTCTACGCCCGCACCGGCGAACTCGGCATGGCCCAGGCCGGGCGCGAACTCGACGCCCTCGGCCGCCACGACGCCCTGATCCTCGCCTCGTTCGTCCTCATCCTCACCGGACTGCTGGTCAAGGCCGCCGCCGTCCCCTTCCACTTCTGGCTGCCGGACGCCCACGCCGTGGCCCCGACGCCCGTGTGCATGCTGCTCTCCGGCGTCATGGTGGAGATGGGCGTCTACGGCGCCGCGCGGGTGTACGTCACCGTGTTCGCCGGCCCCGGCGGCGTCCCCGCCGAGGACTTCCGGCGCGCCCTGACCGTCCTGGGCCTGCTCACCGCGCTGACCGGCGCCGCCCTGTGCTGGCAGCAGCGGCACCTCAAACGGCTCCTCGCCTTCTCCACCGTCGCCCACACCGGCCTGTTCCTCACCGGACTCGCGGCGCTGGAGCCCGAGGGCGTCACCGGCGTGTTCCTGTACGTCCTGGGGCACGCGGGCGCCAAGGCCGCCCTGTTCGCCTGTACCGGCGCGCTCCTCGACCGCTACGGGAGCGTCGACGAGCACCGGCTGCACGGGCGGGCCCGGGAGATGCGCGGCGTCGGCCTCCTCTACGCGGCCGGCGGGCTTGCCCTCGCCGGGCTGCCGCCGTTCGGGACCGCGCTCGGCAAGGCGCTGGCCGAGGAGCGGGCCGCGTGGCTGACCGCGCTGTACGTCGTCGTCTCGGCCGTGACCGGGGGCGCCGTGCTGCGCGCCGCCGCGCGCGTGTTCCTCGGCGCCGGGCCCCGCGAGGAGGACGACTGCGGCGCCCCCGAGACCACCGGCGACCAGGAGGAACCCGAGACCGACCGCCGAGTGCGCCGGCTGCCCTCCCTCATGGCCGGCGCCGCCGCCCTCCTCCTCGCCGGCTCCCTCGCCGTCGGCACCGTCCCCGCCCTCGCCCGGGCCGCGTCCGGCGCCGCGCACGCCTTCACCGACCACACCGGTTACGCGGCCACCGTGCTCGACGGCGCGCATGCCGCGCCCGGCACCGGGCACCCGTACGCGTGGTGGAGCCTGACCGGCGCGGGCCTCGGCCTGCTCTCGGCGGTGCTCGCCACCGGGCTCGCGGCGCTCGGCGTACGCGGCGCCGTCCCGGCCCGGCGGTGGGCGGCCCCACTGCGCCGGCTGCACTCCGGGCACGTCGGCGACTACGTCGCGTGGACGGCGGCCGGCATCGGGCTGCTGTCGGCGCTGGTCCTGTGGCCGGGCGGCTGACCGGGCCCGTCGCCCGGACGGCCGGGGCGGCGGGAGCGACCGGGGCGGGCCCCGCCGTGCGGGTGCCCCCGATCGGGCGCCCACGCCCTGCGGCGCCCCGCGCCCGGTGCCACGGTGGTGCGTGGACGACCGGTGGCGCGCCCGGCCCGCCGAACGGAGGGAGAGCCGATGACGGACGGACGGGCGACAGGGGAGACAGGGGCGACAGGGGAGACAGGGGAGACTGAGGAAAAGGCGCTGAGCGCGGCCCGCCGGGCGCTGAGCCGGCGCGTCGACGGCGAGGTGCGCTTCGACGCCGGCAGCCGCGGCGCGTACTCCACCGACGGCTCCAACTACCGGCAGCCGCCCCTCGGTGTCGTCCTGCCGCGCACCGTCGACGCCGGCGCGGAGGCGGTCGCGGTGTGCGCCGAGTACGGCCTGCCCGTCCTCTCCCGCGGCGGCGGCACCAGCCTCGCCGGCCAGACCACCAACCGGGCCGTCGTCATCGACTGGTCCAAGTACTGCCACCGGCTCGTCTCGGTCGACCCCGAGGCCCGCACCTGCGTCGTCGAACCCGGCATCGTCCTCGACGACCTCAACCGGCAACTCGCGCGGTACAAACTGAAGTTCGGACCCAAGCCGTCCACCCACGGCCAGTGCACCCTCGGCGGCATGATCGGCAACAACTCCTGCGGCGCCACCGCCCAGGCCTACGGCAAGACCGTCGACAACGTCCGCCGCCTGGAGATCCTCACCTACGACGGCCTCCGCTGCTGGACCGGCCCCACCACGGACGACGAGTACGAGCGGATCCAGGCCGCCGGCGGCCGCCGCGCGCAGCTGTACCGGGGGCTGCGCGGCCTCGCCGAGCGCC
Source organism: Streptomyces sp. URMC 126 (assembly GCF_051386555.1). NCBI lineage: Bacteria > Bacillati > Actinomycetota > Actinomycetes > Kitasatosporales > Streptomycetaceae > Streptomyces > Streptomyces sp. URMC 126. Next base: position 1,547 of record NZ_JBPQTX010000262.1, on the reverse strand, counting down.
ACCTCGCCGAGATCCGGCTCGGCTTCCCCCGCATCCCCCGCCGCGTCTCCGGCTACAACCTCGACTCCCTCCTCCCCGAGAACGGCTTCGACGTCGCCCGCGCCCTCGTCGGCAGCGAGGGCACCCTCGTCACCGTCCTCCACGCCGAGCTCGACCTCGTCCCCGTACCGGACGCCGCCACCGTCGTCGTCCTCGGCTACGACGACATCTGCGCCGCCGCCGACGACGTCCCCCGCCTCCTCGACCTGTCCCGCCCCGACCAGCTGGAGGCCATCGACCACCGCATGGCCCAGCTGATGCGCGAGGAAGGGGCCTACCTCGAATCCCTCGACCGCTTCCCCGCCGGGGACAGCTGGCTGCTCCTCCAGTTCACCGGCGACAGCACCGAGGAGACCGACGAGAAGGCCCGCGCCCTCCTGCGGGCCATCGACCGGAACGAGGACGACCCGGACGTCGCCCTCTCCGACGACCCCGAACGCGAACAGGAGATGCTCAAGGCCCGCGAGGCCGGACTCGGCGTCACCGCCCGGCCGCCCGACGACCGCGAGACCTGGGAGGGCTGGGAGGACTCCGCCGTCCCGCCGGAGCGCCTGGGCGACTACCTGCGCGACCTCAAGAAACTGTTCGCCGAGTTCGGCTACGAGAGCGCCTCGCTCTACGGGCACTTCGGCCAGGGCTGCGTCCACACCCGCGTCCCCTTCGGCCTGCGCACCGCCGAGGGGGTGGCGTCCTTCCACCGCTTCCTGCACCGCGCCGCCGACCTCGTCCACGCCTACGGCGGCTCGCTCTCCGGCGAACACGGCGACGGGCAGGCCCGCGGCGAACTGCTCGTCCGCATGTTCGGCGAACGGCTCGTGGGGGCCTTCGGGGAGCTCAAGCACCTCTGCGACCCCGACAACCGGATGAACCCGGGCAAGGTCGTCCACCCCAACCGGGCCGACGCGAACCTCCGGCTCGGCCCGCTCTGGCGGCCCTCCGTCGAGGACACCCACTTCCGCTACCCGCACGACGACCACGAGTTCGGCCGCGCCGTGCTCCGCTGCGTCGGCGTCGGCAAGTGCCGCACCAGCACCGGCGGCGTCATGTGCCCCTCCTACCGCGCCACCCGCGAGGAGGAGCACTCCACCCGCGGCCGGGCCCGGCTCCTCTTCGAGATGCTGAACGGCCACGAGGACTCCACCGTCACCGACGGCTGGCGCTCCACCGCCGTCCGCGACGCCCTCGACCTCTGCCTCGCCTGCAAGGGCTGCAAGTCCGACTGCCCGGTCGGCGTGGACATGGCCACCTACAAGGCCGAGTTCCTCGCCCACCACTACGCCGGCCGGCTCCGCCCCGCCGCCCACTACGCGCTCGGCCGGCTCCCCGTCTGGGCCCGGCTCGCCCGCGCCGCCCCCCGCGCGGCCAACGCGCTGCTCCAGGCCCCGGGGGTGGGCGCCGTCGGCAAGCGCCTCGCCGGGGTGGCGGGGGAGCGGGAACTCCCGCTGTTCGCCGAGGAGTCCTTCCAGGAGTGGTGGCGGCGACGGAGCTCACCCGCCACACCCGCCCCC
>NZ_JBPQTX010000261.1:0-10181 GCF_051386555.1 Streptomyces sp. URMC 126 | reverse complement strand
TCCAACCTTACCAGATCCGTTTTCCGTTCCGTTTCCGGTTCGGATTCCGTTTCCGGCCCCCTGTTGGAGCGGGGTTTGTTTCCCGCCTTGCGGCGTGATCACTACTTTAGCGGATTTCCCCCGCGGCTCCTAATCGGAGCCCCGGGCCCAAACCGAACCGAATTCCGGCATGCCGAAATCAATCCCGTTCAGGGGCCGTGCAGTAGTGGATCCCGCCGAGTGGCGTGAAGTGCCGCCGTGGCCTCCTCGCGGACGCCGTGGCAACTCGAAGAACTCTACACGAGGTTCGACGGTGCTCGCGCCCACCCCCTCGCCCTCGTCGCACCACCCCTACTTCCCGCCTCTGGTCGCCCGCCTCGCCGCTCCGCGCCGCATCCGCTCCTCGTACCGCTGCCGGCGCAGCTTCTCCCCAGGGGCCTCCTGGAGTGCGCGGAGCGACCAGGCCAGGAAGACGCCGATGAAGCCGATCAGCATCAGGGTCTGGGCCGAGGAGGGGGACTCCATCGAAGACAGGGGCGAAGAGGGAGGCGAAGAGGAGGACGAAGAGGAGGAGGGAGAAGAGGAGGAGGCAGAGGACCCCTCGGCGCGCCCGGTGAACCCCTCCCACGTACGCCGGAAGGCGAGGGCCGTGCAGACCGCCACCCCCACGACGACGATCACGTTCACCAGGCCGCCCACCTTGGCGATGGCGAGCCCCTGGTACCCGAGGCGGAGCAGCAGCGCGCCCGCCACGGCCCCGACCAGGCCGCCGACGGCGACGGCGGCGCGGCGCCACACGTATCCGGCGTCGTGTGCGACCCAGCTCGTGCCGAAGAACCGGATCGGGTCGGGCTCCGAGCCGTCGGCGGAGGGGGTTGTCCGGTTCTGTGCAGTCATGCGCCGATTATTGCCCCGGGCCGTCGTCTTCCCGTGTCGGATACGGAGAAGAGGAGTGGGGTGCGGCGGGCCGGTCCACCACACCCCCGTCAGAGGCGATCACTAACGATCGCTATGCGCACCGAATCGTCACGAAGTCGCTGCTTCCGGTTTTCACGTAGGCGTCGGATACATACTGACCGGGCGCGATGTTGTCCCAGATGTTTGTCGTACCGCAGGGGCCCGAGACGGTTTCGCCGCGGGTCTGGCAGCGGATGGCGACGCGGGTGTTCTGCGGAAGGATCTTGACCAGCCGGCTGCTGGTGCTGGGGCCGCTGCGTACGTTCACCTGGTAACCGGGGGCCAGCGGATAGAAAACGGCGTCCCCCGCCGCCTGGACGGAGGCTATGGACGGCGCGGACGATGCGTCGGTGACCGGAGTTGCGTCCTCGGCCGCACTTCGGGCTTGCTCTTCGACGATCTCTTCGTTGGCCACAGTGTGCCCTCCCCTGTTTCGAAATGACCGTCAAAAGATGGTTGTTGACGGGCCGATGGCATGCGCAGGCTAGCAAGGTCGGGCACGTCCTCCCGGGCATCAGGTGCCCCATCGATTAGGCTCCGCAAGCCGCCTATGCGGCCGACACGACACGGGGGTGGGGAATGCCGCCGCTGCGCGACACCGGGAACGGCCCGGAAGCGGAGGATCCGGAGTACGCGGGCCGCTACCGCTTGGAGGGTCGGCTCGGCGCGGGCGGCATGGGGGTCGTCCACCTGGCGCACTCACCGTCGGGGCTGCGGCTCGCCGTGAAGGTCGTGCATGCCGAGTACGCGGCGGATCCCGAGTTCAGGGCGCGGTTCCGGCAGGAGGTGGCGGCGGCCCGCCGGGTGAGCGGCGCGTTCACCGCCCCCGTCGTGGACGCGGACCCGGACTGCGACCGGCCGTGGATGGCGACGCTGTGCATCGCCGGGCCGACCCTCGCCGCGTACATCAAGCGGAACGGCCCGCTACCGCCGGACGAGGTGCGCCGGCTGGCGGCCGGCCTCGCGGAGGCGCTGCGCGACATCCACCGGGCGGGGGTCGTCCACCGCGATCTGAAGCCCAGCAACGTGCTGCTCTCCGAGGACGGGCCGAAGGTCATCGATTTCGGCATCTCCCGGCCGTACGACAGCGAACTGCGCACCGAGACGGGGAAGCTGGTGGGCACCCCGCCGTTCATGGCCCCCGAGCAGTTCCAGCGGCCGCGCGAAGTCGGCCCGGCCGCCGACGTGTTCGCGCTGGCGTCGGTGCTCGTCCACGCCGCGACCGGGCGCGGTCCGTTCGGGTCCGACAGCCCCTACCTGGTCGCGTACCAGGTGGTGCACGACGAGCCGGAGCTCGCGGGGGTGCCGGAGGACCTCGTCCCGCTGCTCAAGGACTGTCTGGCGAAGGAGCCGGAGCTGCGGCCGACGCCGGACGTCATCATGTCCCGGCTGCCGACGCCCCCGCCCGGCACGCGTCCCGCTCCCCCGTGGCTTCCGGAGGTCGCGCCCCGGCTGCCGGACGTCCCGTACGAGCCGCCGCCCAGGCCGCCCCGCCGCGGCCTGCGCCCGCCCCGGGCGGAGGCCCGTCCCGCGCGGGCGGACACTCCCGTCACCCATCCCGCCCGGTTCCCGTCCCAGGGTCCGCCGGGCGGCAGGAGCACGAGCAGGGGCAGGGACGGGGACGCGTCCGCGGAGCCGGTCCCGGCGGCGCGGTCCCGGTGGCGGCGTGTCACGTGGTTCGTGGTCGGGGCGCTGGCGACCGTGGCGCTGGGTGTGGGCGCCGGGTGGGCCATACGGCACGCCGACACCGAGGACGAGCCGCTGCAGACCCACGCCGGCTCGGCGAGCACCGTCTGGCAGCCATGGCAAGTGTCGCTGCCGGGGAAGCCGCCCGGGCGGCGCGGCGAGGCCCGGCCGGCCTTCTGCGACCACGCCGAGGGCGCGCTGTACTGCTCCGCTCCGGGGCTCCTCGCCGTCCGCATCGACAGTTACGACGGCACGGTGGCGTGGCGGCGGGAGGAGGAGGGCCGGCGGCCGGACACGGCGCTGGCGGCGCCCGTCGTCGCCGGCGGCCTGGTGCACGTCCTGTCCCCCGACGGCCACCGGCTGCTCGCCCTCGACGCCGCCTCGGGGGCGCAGCGCTGGACGAGGGACGTGTCGCGCTTCCCCGGCCGGGTCTACTTCTCGGGGGACACCGTCCTGCTGGTCGCCGAGGACGGCACGGTCACGGCGGTGGACGCGCGGACGGGCAAGGAGCGGTGGCGGCACGGTGTCTCCGGCCTCCGCGCTCCGGTCTTCTCCTCCTACGGCACCGGCCCCGCCTATGCCGTCACCCCGTCGGACAACGGGCGGTCCACCCGGATCGTCGCCGTGGACCCGCTCACCGGCAAGTCGCTGTGGCAGTGGACGGCGAGCGGCAGTCTGTCGGTCGTCGGCGCCCGGTGGGACGGCGGGCTCTATCTGACCGTCGCGGACGCGGACAACCGGGTCTCGGCGGTGGTGCGGTACGACCCGGCGACGCGGCGGGAGCGCCGGGTCCTGTTGAGCGCGCCGGTGCTCGCGGCGAGCGCGGTGTCGCGGCGGGACGCCGTCTACATCCTGTCGAACGACGGGGGGCTGACCTCGGTGGACACCGAGCGGGGGCTCCAGATGTGGCGGACGGAGACGTCGGTGGCCAACGCGTCGGCGCTGGTGGCCGACCACCGCCGGGTGTACTTCTCGGCGGCGGACGGCCGGCTGATAGCGGTGGACGCGCTCGGCGGCGAGCTGCTGGGCCAGACGAAGCCGCGGCTGGCCCGGGCCGGGCAGGGTTTCCCGGGGGTGCTGCCGCCGCCGGTGGCGGCGCGCGGGAAGGTCTACGCCTCCGCGCCCGACGGGACGGTGTTCGCGCTGAACGGGCGGGAGCCGGAGCACTGGCGTTGAGCCGGCACCGGGCGGCAGGCGGCGAACGGCGAGCGCGGTGTGGCCGATCAGGAGGTGGCCGACCGCGAGGCGGTCAGTCGCGGTCGACGTGCTCCCGGAGGACCGCCCGGTCGGTGGCGTCGATGTCGTAGGTGGTCTTGTTCCAGTCATTGGTGGTCACGACATCCACCGACCAGATCAGTTTCTCGCCCCCTCCGGTCTTCACGTCACTCGTCTCCAGTTCGAGCGCGGTGACCGTCCCCTTCTTGCGGCCGGTGGCCGTCGTGGCGGCGTCCTGCGGGGTGACGCGGGCGGCCTTGAGGTGGTCGGCGCGTTCCCGCTTGTCGTCGCCGTCCTGGTCGGCGTCGGCGGCCGACTTCGTGACCTTGCCGGTGACACCGTCGACGACGACGGAGTGGGCCGTTCCGTCGGCCGTCGCGACCTCGGCGTGCCATTCGGGCCCGCCGTCCGGCGCGCGCTTCAGTTCGACGGCGAGGAGTTTGCCGCCCGCGACGTCGCCCGTCGCGGCCCGGGCGGCCTGCTCCCACCCGGTCTTCGCCGCCGGGACCAGCGCCTTCCGCTCCGCCTGATCGCTGGTGAGCGGCCGTTCGGTGGCGGGGGACGGGCCCGTCACCGTCGGCGCTCCGGAGCCGGACGGCGAGGCGCCGGCCGAGGAGGAGGCCGCTCCTCCGCCGTCGCCGTCGTCGTCCGCGCACCCGGCGAGCAGTACGCCGGCCGTCGCGGCGCCGCAGACGGCCAGCAGCGCGGCACGGAGCCGGGGCGGGCGGGAACGGCGGGATCCGGGGCGGCGGAAGGGGTTGTCGTCCGTTCGGTCCTGGTTGAGTCCACTCGGTGCCATGAAGGGACGTGTTGCCCGGCCGGCGCCCTCCATGTCCCGCCGCCCGGAAGGATCACCCGGGTGCGCTCCCCCGGCGGCGTTCAGCCCAGCTTGGTGACGTCCCGCACCGCGCCCTTGTCCGCGCTGGTCGCCATCGCCGCGTACGCGCGCAGCGCCTGCGAGACCTTGCGCTCGCGGTTCCGGGGGGCGTAGACGCCGCCGAGGGCCGCGCGGCGGGCCGCCAGTTCCTCGTCCGGCACCAGGAGTTCGATGCTCCGGGACGGGATGTCGATGCGGATGCGGTCGCCGTCCTCGACGAGCGCGATCGTGCCGCCGGACGCCGCCTCGGGCGAGGCGTGGCCGATGCTCAGGCCCGAGGTGCCGCCGGAGAAGCGGCCGTCGGTGATCAGCGCGCACTTGGCGCCCAGGCCCCGGCCCTTGAGGAACGAGGTGGGATAGAGCATCTCCTGCATGCCGGGGCCGCCCTTGGGGCCCTCGTAACGGACGACGACCACGTCGCCCTCCTTGACGCGCTTGGTGAGGATGGCGTCCACCGCCTCCTCCTGGGACTCCACGACGACCGCCGGGCCCTCGAACGTCCAGATCGACTCGTCGACGCCGGCGGTCTTCACGACGCAGCCGTCCTCGGCGAGGTTGCCGTAGAGGACGGCGAGGCCGCCGTCGGCGGAGTAGGCGTGGGCCGTGTCGCGGATACAGCCGTTCGCGGCGTCGAGGTCGAGCGTCTCCCACCGCTCGGACTGCGAGAACGCCTCGGCCGAGCGGACGCAGCCGGGGGCGGCGTGGAACATCTCGACGGCTTCCGGAGCGGGCGAACCGCCGCGCACGTCCCAGCGCTTGAGCCACTCGGCGAGCGAGTCGGCGTGCACGCTGTGGACGTCCTCGTGCAGGTGTCCGGCGCGGTGCAGCTCGCCGAGGATGGCGGGGATGCCGCCGGCCCGGTGCACGTCTTCCATGTGGTACGAGCCGTTGGGCGCGACCTTGCAGAGGCAGGGGACGCGGCGCGAGACGGCGTCGACGTGCGTCATGTCGAAGGCGAGCCCGGCCTCCTGGGCGGCGGCCAGCAGGTGGAGGACGGTGTTGGTGGAGCCGCCCATGGCGACGTCCAGGGCCATCGCGTTCTCGAAGGCGGCGAGGGAGGCGACGGAGCGCGGCAGGACCGTCGCGTCGTCCCGCTCGTACCAGCGGCGGGTGATCTCGACGACCGTGCGGCCCGCGGCCTCGTACAGCTCCTTGCGGGCGGTGTGCGTGGCGAGGACCGAGCCGTTGCCCGGGAGGGCCAGGCCGAGCGCCTCGACCAGGCAGTTCATGGAGTTGGCGGTGAACATGCCGGAACAGGAGCCGCAGGTGGGGCAGGCGGCTTCCTCGATGCGGGCCAGGTCCTCGTCCGAGACGGACTCGGAGACGGCGTCCGACATGGCGCTGATCAGGTCGAGGTTGGTGCGGACCGTGCCGTCGACGAGCGTCGTCTTGCCGGCCTCCATGGGGCCGCCGGAGACGAAGACGGTGGGGATGTTCAGCCGGAGGGCGGCCATCAGCATGCCCGGCGTGATCTTGTCGCAGTTGGAGATGCAGATCAGCGCGTCCGCGCAGTGCGCCTCGGTCATGTACTCGACCGAGTCGGCGATCAGGTCGCGGGAGGGCAGGGAGTAGAGCATCCCGCCGTGGCCCATGGCGATGCCGTCGTCCACGGCGATGGTGTTGAACTCGCGCGGCACGCCGCCCGCCGCCTTGATCGCCTCGGAGACGATCCGGCCGACCGGCTGGAGGTGGGTGTGGCCCGGCACGAACTCCGTGAAGCTGTTCGCCACCGCGATGATCGGCTTGCCGAAGTCCTCGCGCGCTACACCCGCGGCGCGCAGAAGGGCTCGGGCGCCCGCCATGTTGCGGCCGTGGGTGACGGTACGGGACCTCAGCTCGGGCATGTTCGCTCCGCTCGTCGACGTGTGCTGTCGAGGGTACGCCGCGGGATCCGTGATCCGGACACGGTTTCCGGGATGTGAGACGGGTCATCCAGCCCGTCCGGCGCTTGAGGACGAGCGGCGAAGCCGCGAAAAGGGGGTCTGGGGCGCAGCCCCGGGAAACGGCGAAGTGGGGGTGCCCCCTCTGGGGGAGGGACCGGGGCTACCCGCCCCCCTCCAGATGCCGCTGCACCGCCGGCGCCACCATCCGCACCACGTCCGCGAAATCCGCCGACGCCAGCGGCTCCACCTTGATCACATGCCGCAGCATCACCACCCCCACCAGATGCGCCGCCGCGATCTCGGAACGCAGCTCGGCGTCCGGGATGTCCAGGCCGCCCGCGACGCGTCGCATCAGCCGCTGGGTGACGAGGTCGCGGAAGACCGACGCCGCCGTCTCGTTGGCCACCGCCGAGCGGAGGATGGCGAGCACCGGCTCCCGCGTGACCGGGTTCTCCCAGACGCCGAGGATGAAGCGGGTGATCCGCTCGCCCGCGTGCTCCCGGTCGCCCTCCAGCAGCACGTCCGGCGCGGGCATCGCGGGCGCGAAGGCGACCTCCACGGCCGCCGCGAACACCTTCTCCTTGGGGCCGAAGTAGTGGTGGACGAGGGCGGGGTCGACGTCCGCGCCCCGCGCGATGGCCCGGATGGACGCCTTGTCGTAGCCGCGCTCGGCGAACTCGGCGCGGGCGGCGGCGACGATGCGTTCCCGCGCGCCCGGCCCGTTGGCCGCCTCGGCGCGGGGCGGGCGCCCGCGCCGTCTGGGCGGGGCCGGCGGCTCCGGGGACGTCACGGCCGGGCCGCGCCCGTCGGGGACGCGAGGTGCAGCCGGGTGAAGGCCAGCGCCTCCGCCAGGTCCGCCTCGCGCTCGGCGGTCGACATGGCCCGCCGAGTGTTGACCTCGACCACGATGTGTCCGTCGAAGCCGCCGACCGCCAGCCGTTCCAGCAACTCGGCGCAGGGCTGCTTGCCGCGGCCGGGGACCAGGTGCTCGTCCTTGTTGGAGCCGTTGCCGTCGGCGAGGTGGACGTGCGCGAGCCGGTCACCCATTCGGGTGATCATGTCGAGCGCCTCCGTACGGGCCGTCGCCGTGTGCGAGAGGTCGACGGTGAAGTGCCGGTAGTCGTCGTTGGTGACGTCCCAGTCGGGCGCGTAGGCGAGCATCTCGCGGTCGCGGTAGCGCCAGGGGTACATGTTCTCCACGGCGAAACGGACGTCCGTCTCGTCGGCCATCCGCCACAGGCCGCGCACGAAATCGCGGGCGTAGGAGCGCTGCCAGCGGAACGGCGGGTGGACGACGACCGTGCTCGCGCCGAGCCGTTCGGCCGCCGACTTCGCCCGCTGGAGCTTCACCCAGGGGTCGGTGGACCACACCCGCTGGGTGATCAGCAGACAGGGCGCGTGGACGGCGAGGATGGGCATCCGGTGGTAGTCGGACAGCCGGCGCAGGGCGTCGACGTCCTGACTGACCGGGTCGTTCCACACCATCACCTCGACTCCGTCGTAGCCCAGACGGGCGGCGATCTCGAAGGCCGTCGCCGTGGACTCCGGGTAGACCGAGGCCGTGGACAGGGCGACCTTCGCATCCGGGATGCGCACCACTGGCTCTGTCACGAGGGACAGCGTACGACCGCCCGTCACACGGCGGGCAGGTGGTCCAGGCGTCGCAGGATGACGCCCTCCCGCAGCGCCCAGGGGCAGAGCTCGACCTCGTCCAGCCGGAACAGGTCCATCGCGGCCTCCGCGACCAGCGCCCCCGCCGGGAGCTGCGGGGCCCGGCCCGCCGGGACACCGGGCAGCGCGGCCCGCTGTTCGGGGGTCATCGCGGCCAGCCGGGGGACCCAGTCCTCCAGCGCCTTGCGGGTGAGGGTGCGCTGGGCGAGGAGGCCGGCGCCGGAGCCCGGGGCGCCGGCGATGCGGGCCAGCTGCTTGAAGGTCTTGGAGGTGGCGACCGCGTGGTCGGGGGTGCCCAGCCGGGCGAAGTCGCCGACCGTCCGGGCGATCTCCGCGCGGATGTGCCGGCGCAGCGCCCGGACGTCCTCGGGGTCGGGCACCGGCCCGGGCAGCCGGGCCGAGGTGAGGCGGCCGGCGCCGAGGGGGAGGGAGACGGCGGCGTCGGGCTCCTCGTCCTGCCCGAAGGCGATCTCCAGGGAGCCGCCGCCGATGTCGAGGACCAGCAGCTTGCCGGACGACCAGCCGAACCAGCGGCGGACGGCGAGGAAGGTGAGCCGCGCCTCCTCCTCCCCGGACAGCACCGACAGCCGGACGCCGGTCTCCTCGTGGACGCGGGCCAGGACGGCGTCCGCGTTGGGCGCCTCGCGGACGGCGGAGGTGGCGAACGGCAGGACCTCCTCGACGCCCTTGTCCTCGGCCGCCCGGAGCGCGTCCTTGACGACGTCGACGAGACGGTCCACACCGGCGTCGGTGACGGCCCCGGAGCCGTCGAGGAGTTCCGCGAGGCGCAGCTCGGCCTTGTGGGAGTGGGCGGGCAGCGGGCGGGCGCCGGGGTGCGCGTCCACCACCAGCAGGTGGACCGTGTTCGATCCCACGTCCAGGACACCGAGTCTCATGTCGTGCACGCTACTGGGACCGGTGGGGACACATAGGCTTGAGGTGTGGCAAAGACGAAGAAGGCGAAGGCCCCCGCGCAGCAGGCCCCCGAGCAGCGGAACGCGTCCGACGAGGTCGGGCTCGACTTCGCCCGCGCCTGGGTCGAGTTCCCGGACCCGGCCGACGACGAACAGGTCTTCCGCTGCGACCTGACCTGGCTCACCTCCCGATGGACCTGCGTCTTCGGCAGCGGCTGCCAGGGCATCAAGGCGGGCCGGGCGGACGACGGCTGCTGCACGCTGGGCGCGCACTTCTCCGACGAGGACGACGAACGGCGGGTGGCCGGCCACGTGGCGCGGCTCACGCCCGACATCTGGCAGTTCCACGACGAGGGCTCGTCGGCGGGCGGCTGGACGCAGCTCGACGAGGACGGGGAGCGGCAGACGCGCCGCTGGAAGGGCTCCTGCATCTTCCAGAACCGCCCGGGCTTCGCGGGCGGCGTCGGCTGCGCCCTGCACATCCTCGCCCTGCGCGAGGGCCGGGAGCCGCTGGAGACCAAGCCCGACGTGTGCTGGCAGCTGCCCGTCCGCCGCACCTACGACTGGATCGACCGGCCCGACGACACCCAGGTCCTCCAGGTCACCATCGGCGAGTACGACCGGCGCGGCTGGGGCCCCGGCGGTCACGACCTCCACTGGTGGTGCACCTCCGCGCGCTCGGCGCACGGCGCCGGTGAGCCGGTGTACGTCACCTACCGTGCGGAGCTGGTGGAGCTGATGGGGAAGAAGGGGTACGCGCGGCTGGTGGAGCTGTGCGAGGAGCGGATGGCTTCGCTGCTGCCGATGGCTCCGCATCCGGCGGATCCGGTGGCGTAGGGGGTAGCGGGCGGGGCCGGAGGATGAGGGGGACCGGACGCTTGCGTTCTCGGGGCGCCTCTGCGTCCCCGGCGGGCCCTCCGTCCCTTCGGTTACGACAGGCTCCCGGGGGCGGGATCTACCGGCCGTGCCCCACGGCCCCGGCAGCCCGCGCCCGGGAGC
>NZ_JBPQTX010000260.1:0-10182 GCF_051386555.1 Streptomyces sp. URMC 126 | reverse complement strand
GACGACGCGTCCCCACCGGCCCCCGCCGGCCGGTACCCCAGCGGAACCCGCCGGCTCCCCGTCCGCCGCCCGCCCGTCCACCGGACGCCGGACGCGCCACGCCGCGCGGCGGGCAGGGACGCCGCCGCTCCCGCCTCGTCCAGCGCCTCGGCCAGCCCTTCGGCGCCGCCGACGGCGGCTTCCCGGACGGCCAGCGCCCACGGTTCGGGAAGCCCGGCGGACGCCTCGTGCACCAGCGTGCGCACCGCCTGCTCGACCAGCGGCCGGGAGGCGGTCCGCCGCTGCGGCGGCGCCACATCCGCACCGCTGCCCGCGGCGGCCTCACCCGTTCGCGCTCCCCGGGCCTTCCGATGGTGCCGCCAGGCGCGGCCCCAGACCGTCCCGCAGGCCCGTTCGGCGCCGCGCAGCCAGGTCCGTTCGGCGCGCAGCCCCGACGCGCGGGCGCCGACGGCCTCCGCCAGCCGGTCCTCGAAGTCCAGCCGCGTCCCGTCCGTCAGCCCGGGGCGGCCCTCGGCGACGTAGACGTCGCGCAGGCGCGCGGAGGCGCCGTCGACGTCGGCGGTGAGGCGCAGTTCGGCGGCCTTCCTGCGCGTGACGAACTGGCCGAGGACCTCGCGTAGTTCCCCGACCCCCTCACCCGTCAGCGCGGACAGGGCCAGGACCGCCGCGCCGGGTTCCCCGTGCTCGCCGAGGGCCAGCCCGTCCTCGTCGAGGAGCCGTCGGAGGTCGTCCAGGACCTGGTCGGCCGCGTCCCCGGAGAGCCGGTCGAGCTGGTTGAGGACGACGAAGGTGACCTCCGCGTAGCCGGCCAGCGGCCGCAGGTAGCGCTCGTGCAGTACCGCGTCGGCGTACTTCTCCGGGTCGACCACCCAGATCACCGCGTCCACCAGTCCCAGCAGCCGGTCCACCTGCTCCCGGTGGCCGGGGGCCGCCGAGTCGTGGTCCGGGAGGTCGAGGAGGACGAGCCCGGCGAAGGCGGGGTCGCACGGGCGCGGCGGGCGGCAGCGGGCGGAGGCGGGGATGCCGAGCCGGTCCAGCAGCCCGTCCGCGCGGTCGGTCCAGGCGCAGGAGACGGGCGCGGAGGTGGTGGGGCGGCGTACCCCGGCTTCGGAGAGATGGGCGCGGGCGAGGGCGTTGAAGAGGGTGGACTTGCCGCTTCCGGTCGAGCCGGCGATGGCCACGACGGTCAGGTCGAGCGGGTGCCGCTGCCGGGTGGCGGCCTCTTCCAGCACCCGTCCGGCCTGGTCGAGCGTGCCGCCGCCGAGCCGGGCCCGGGAGAGGCCGACCAGTTGGCGCAGGGCGTCGAGCCGGGTGAGGAGGGGGGCGCTCAGGACGGTGGCGACGTTCGGCGCGGGGCGCGCGGGGGGCGCCGGGCGCTCCCGCCGTTCCTGGCGCGCCTTGTCCGGGTCCGTACGCTCCGGGCGGGCGCGGCGGGCGATGAGTCCGTCGTCCCAGGACCGGTCGACGGCGTCGGACGCGGGCGGCCTCCCCGGCCCGCGGCGGCTGTCGGCTGAGTGCACCGCGGTCACCTTTCCTTCTGCAGCACGGACAGGGCGGCGATGAGTTCGACCTGGTGGTCGGGGGTCACGTCGAGGGCTTCCAGGGGGGCGGTCCGGCGGTCGCGCTCGGACTCCAGCACGCGTTCCACGCACTCGTCGAGGAGCGCGCCGCCGCGGTCACGCAACCGGAGCGCGCCCCGTGCGCCGAGCGCCTCGGCGAGCGCCTCGCTCGCGGACTGCGCCCGCCGGCCGCCCAGCAGGGCGGCGGCCAGCAGCGCGGTCACCCGGTCCGCGTCGGGGACGGAACCGCGTTCGAGGTTCCTCGTCTGACGGACCTCCCGCACCTCCTCCTCCGCGTGCTCCTCCAGGCAGCGGCGCCAGTAGCGCACCGCCACCCCGATCCGGGCGACGGCGCCTTCCGCGTCCCGCGGGGCCAGCGCCGTGGCGGCGGCCGGATCACCGGCGCAGGCGGTGGCGATCTCCTCGTCGGCGGCGTCGACGGCGCAGGCCAGCAGGGCGACGAAGGCGTTGGTGAGGGCGGTCAGCAGTTCGTCGGAGGTGCTGTCGCGCGGGTGGCCGCGCCAGTGCGTCAGCGCGTCGCCGGCCAGCGCCTCGCCCCCGGCGGCGTCGCGCCGGACCCGATCCGCGGCCCGGGCGTACGCGTCCTCGACCCGCTGGAGCAGCCGCACCGCCGCCGAGTGCTGCCCCGCCGCCGCCCCGGCGAGCCCCGGCAGCCGCGAACCGAGCGACGCCAGAACGCCGTTGGCGGTACGGGCCCTGGCCACCGTCCGCGAGGCGGGGTCCTGGGCCCGCTGGATCAGCCAGGCCCGCAGCCCCGCGACGGCGGTGACGGGCAGCAGCCCGCTCCCACCGGCCACCGACTCGGGCAGCTCCGGGATGGTGAACCGGGGTACGTCCCCCAGCCCCGCCGCCTCCAGCAGCGCCCCGAACTGCCGCGCGACCTCCCCCGTCACCTGGTGCGGCACCCGGTCCACGACGGTCACCAGCGTGACGTCGTACTCCTTGGCCGCCCGCAGCAGGTGCCAGGGCACCGCGTCCGCGTACCGGGTGGCCGTGGTGACCAGCACCCACACGTCAGCCGCGCAGATCAGCTGCGCCGCCAGCTCCCGGTTGCGCTCCACCAGCGAGTCGATGTCGGGCGCGTCCAGCAGCGCCAGCCCCCGGGGCAACGCCAGGTCGGTCTCCAGCCGCAGACCGGGCCGGTCGTCGTCCTCGTCACCCGTAGGGGTCACCTCTACGGGTACGTCCTCCAGCAGCCCGTCGCGCGCGGGCACCCGGACCCTCCGCAACGCCGGCAGTACCCGCGGTCCCGCGAACCAATGATGATCATCCGGATGGCAGACGAGCACCGGCACCCGCGTCGTCGGCCGCAGCACCCCCGCTTCCGTCACCCGGCGCCCCACCAGCGAGTTCACCAGCGTGGACTTCCCCGCCCCCGTGGATCCCCCGACCACCGCCAACAGGGGCGCTTCAGGGGCGCACAACCGGGGCACGAGGTAGTCGTCAAGCTGCGCGAGGAGCTCGGCCCGGTTGCGACGGGCGCGAACGGCGCCGGGAAGGGGGAGCGGAAACCGAGCGGCGTCGACGCGGTCGCGCAGTGCGGACAGCGCGTCGATCAGCCGGGGCCGTACGTCCAAGGTCGCCACATGTGCAGAATGCCCAATTCTGAGGTGTTTTTGAAGCGTATAGACCATGCCGCGCGGGGCGTGGCGAGCGGGGCCCGGGCATAACGAGTACACAACACCCGCCGCAGGAGGCGTCAAAAACGGTGCACGATTCGCACTCGCCTGCGATTATCAGGACCGCTTCACCGAACCTCCACATCGTGTCACGGAGGTGAAGCAACCGGGACGAGGTACGCGGAGCCCTATCCTTGTCCCCGGCAAGGTCACGGCACCACCGAGCCCGGGGCTTCAGCCGTCCGCGACACCGCCGTACCACACCGGCCCCCGTAGCTCAGTGGATAGAGCAGGCGCCTTCTAAGCGCTTGGCCGCAGGTTCGAGTCCTGCCGGGGGCGCACCGTTCAGGCCCTCCTTCGGGAGGGTCTTTTTGCTGGCCAGGGCCATGCACGGGGCGTCGCCGGGGCCGCTGCCACCGCCCTGTCGGGGGCGAACGACAGCGGCTGTGCCCGGCTGTACCGGCACGCCGACACCCACCCACTCCGCCACCGGAACCGGCGGCACCCCGCCATGGAGCCATTTCGTCAACCGAGTGTTCCGCTCGCCGTACACCCGCCTGCCGAGGGCCCTGCTCCGGGGCCCAACCCCACGTGCGCGGGGATCACGACACCACCGACGCCGACAGCGAGCTTCAGGCGGGGCCACCCCCGCGTGCGCGGGGATCACCGCGGCGAGTCGGCCAGCGCGCTCGACTTCCCGGGGCCACCCCCGCGTGCGCGGGGATCACGCAATTCCATGTTGCCGTAGTCGGAGGAGACCGGGGCCACCCCCGCGTGCGCGGGGATCACGACTTGGTGTCGAGTCCGAACATGATGGTGGTGGGGCCACCCCCGCGTGCGCGGGGATCACCGGGACGCGCATCATCGGGAGCCGTCCGCACGGGGGCCACCCCCGCGTGCGCGGGGATCACAGGGCGCGACCTGCATGTTTGTCGCTGTGGGATGCGGTTTTTACTCACTTCTGTGGAATCGGACATTTGCCTCTCTTGGTGCAGCACCTGCACTGCGAGCCCGTTAACCCAACGGGACTATACGACTCGGTCTTTCTACGGCTGGCAAGCGTGCGACCTCACCGCTCCGGACGAGGCGGCGGAATGCTTTCTTCCGGTGGATAGGCGGTGAGGCCGTGCTGGCTCATGAACGAGATGCTGGACAACGTCCAGGTCAGCAGGCGCCCGGAGACGTACGCGCATCGAGACGTCACGTCAGCAGCCGGGCTGTCCGAAGAATCCGGTCTCGCTCTGTGCGAGCGATTGCTGACGGCTCCTCCGCGTCACGCCCATCACGTGGTGTGGCGCGCCTTCGCCAAGGCCCGGATCGTGGGCTGGTCCAGACGTTCGGCCCCGTTACCTTGTACGACCGCGACTGGTTTCATGGGAACGCGGTCGGGGACGGCCCGTTCCGGGACCAGTTGCCCCGCGAGGTGAGCGGAGCCGAGCCCTTCTTCCCCGCGGGCTTGCTCCCTGACGGACCACACGTGGTTCTCGCGCGGGTGGATCTCGGCGTAGGGGCACAGGCAGACGCTCCGGCCGTCTCGCGCACGCCGTCGACGGCTTCTGGCGGACGCAGGAAAATAGTGGACCGGCTTCCGCGCAGACGTACGCCAGGTCATCGCCACGTTGCCTGACCTTATGTCGATCTACCCCACGCACAGCAAGCAGCGCGTGCCCTCAATCGTTTTCGGACGGTGCGTAGTTCACTCGCCCACTTCCTGGCGGGCACCGGTCTGATGGACAGCCTCCATTCGCTCCTCGAAGGCGAGTCTCAGGGCAATCGCGCACGCGAAGAGGCCAGAGAGTGCCGAAACCTGGGCCTCACGGTGGCTCTCCGGCGTCTCCGCGAGCGAGGCGTTCGAAGCAGAGTGACGGCAGCCGCCCGTCAGCGGTCGTATCGCCTCGTCGCAGCGCCCCGAACACGGAGACCCCCGTCCAGGCGCTCGCCGTAACGATCAACGACCGCAGCGGTGAGGTGAGCGCCTTCGGAAGCCCGAGGCGGAGCCTCCGGTCGTTCCGGTAGATCATCAACCACGGCCGGCGCTCATCATCGGCATCGCCGTCGCCATCACCCCACGCACGCCGACGCGAGCGGCCGGATGCACTTCGGCCTGACGATCCCGGCGCCGGAGTTCCTACTGAGGGGCGCACCGTTCAGGCCCTCCGAGAGGGTATTTTTGCTGGTCAGAGCGGTGGTGGTGGGTGCGGGTGCGCCCGGGGGTGTCGGCTCCGCTTCCTCGGTGAGCGCCGTCGTGCCGTTTTCGTGTCCGATCCGACGCACTCGACGGCAGCGCGAAGGGGGGCCGCGGGCGCATCATGGAGACAATGACAAAGCCTGCCGCAGTGAAACGTCACCTGCCCACCAGCCCCTTCGCGGTCCGGGACATACCGGCCCCCGAGGACTTCGCCGTGGGCGACCAGGTGACGCACGACATGTACGGCCTCGGCCGGGTGATCGGTATCGAGGACGGAAGCGCGGCGCTCGTGGATTTCGGGTCGACGCAGAAACGGATCCCGAGTCCATACGCCAAGATGACCAAGCTGTAGGGCCACCGCGCCTCGCCGGCCCCTCGGGGCCGGCACCGACAAAGGGAGATCTCTCATCGGTCCCACCTCGCTGTTCTCCGCTCCGGAACGGGCACCCCGCCGCTCCTCCACGACATCGCCGGCCCCGGCGAACAACCCCTTCCAGGCCCCGGACTTCGGGGAGGACGAGGCCCCCGCACCCGAGGACGCGTCGGGGCACTACCCGGAAACCGGTACGGGTACGGGTACGGGTACGGCTTGACCCCGAGTCGTCGGCTCCACCGGCGGCCGGCGGCCGGGCACGGGCTTCCGCCGCCCGCCTCGGCCCCAGCCGGTGACGCCCCTCCCTCCCGGGAGGGGCTTTCGGGTTCTCAGCCCTTTCCCGGCCCCTGCCCGGCGGTGCCGGTGTCGATGAGGATCTGTTCGGCCTGGGTGGTGTTGCCGGCCCGTACGGCCCTGGCCATCGCGGTCCGCGCCGCCTCGGGTTCCGCGTCGGGCGGCACCACCAAGAGGGTGAAGTGGTCGTTGTCGCCACGGGTGACGAGGACCGTGTCGTCGCCGACCGGGAAGGAGTCGAGGTGGACCACCCGGCCGTCGACGGTCAGGCGGGTGGGGAACTCCTCCCAGGCGGCCGCGTCCAGGCCCACGCGGGCCACCGGGCCCAGGTGCTCGGTCAGCGCGGTGATCAGGCCGGGGAGTTCCGCGGCGACGTCGCGGGAGCGTGGCCACCAGGCACCGTCGAGGATGCCCTCGCGGGTACGGGTGGTCTCCAGCCGCAGGAGCGCCGTCCCGGGCTTCGCGGCCTGATGGCCCGTGTCCGGCAGAAGACCGGGAGTGTGTGCTGCGTCGGAATCGGCCATGATGCCCAGCCTGTCTCCGCGGATTCGGCGTCGTCCGTTCACCGTTCCGCCGCGTTCGGCGGCGGAGGGGGAGGCGTCCGCGGTGATTCCAGGCTACCCCGGCGGGCGGGCCACCGAGCCGTACACAATGACGCTGGACCTTTGTTCCCGGGCTCGTCCGTCCGCCCGGGTCCCGGTACGCCGGCGCCGGAGTAGGGTGGAAGCACCGGGAACCCTTCGCACACCGGCTTCCACGCGGGTGTCGTTCTCGGCGAAACACCATGCCGGGCAGCCGACGACGCGCCCGGGGACAGGTCCGCATCATGACCGTGACCACCGGCCGTACGCCCGTCGACACGGGTGTTCCCCCACTACGCGCCCGCCTCTCGCTGACTCCCGGCTCGGTCCCCGGCCTCCTGGACGGCGCCTGGTGGCCCCGCTCGCGCGACCTCGGCCGGGAACTCCCGCCACTGATCGAACGCTTGGACCGCTGCTGGGGGCGGATCACCCGCGTCACGGTGAACCCGGCCTTCTGGCCCGTGATCCCGCGCAAGGTGCCCGTCATCGGGCACACCCTGCGCATCGGTCGGTTCGACGCCGAACAGGACCGGCACAAGCTGCTGCTGCTCTCCCCCGCCGGCCGCTGGGACCTGCTGATCATCCCGCCGGAAACCGGACCGGCCGCAGCCGGCCGGCTGATGGCCGCCGCGTCCGTCCCGGGCAGCCTGCTCACCGCGAGCGAGCTGTTGGAGGACGAGCGGCTGGCGGGCGAGCAGGGCCGGCCGGAGGCCGACCGGACCGGCGAAGACGAAGGGGTCTGGGAGGGCGAGGGGGCCTGGGAGACGGACGGCGGGGCTCAGCCCGCTCTCGCCGGGCCCGTCGCGGCACCGGCCACCACGGAGCGTACGGCGGCCGTCCACGGCCCGGTGGAACCGGCGCCTCCGCCGGGACGGGCCGACGTACGCATCGTCGCCGCGTCCCCCGACACCGCCCGCCGCGTGGCCGAGGTACTCCGGCGCTGCTTCGACTCCACCGAGCAGCGCAGCTACCCGGCCGGCCGTGAGGGCGGCACCCGGCTGCACCTCGCCGTGGACACCACGCGGCCCGCCGAGCCCGCGCGGTCCTGGCTGGAGACCAGCAGGGACGCGACGGCCGATCAGGGCCGGCAGCGCCGCGACACCTGAGACTCCCCCACCACCCTCGGCAAGGAAGATCCTGCCTGCCCGCCGCGGCGCCGGAGTCCCGTACTACCGGCCGAATGCGCCGTCGCCCTCCGCGGCCTTCTCCCTGATCGCACCTGAGGGCTCACGAGTCGCCCCGCCTCGTCGCGCGGCAGGCGGAGGTTCCGAAGCCCTCCACACCGCATGCGCGTCCCGCCCGGCCGCTCGACCTGACGGAGTTCGGGCGGCCGGCCGCGGAGGGGCGGGCCCGCCGATCGCCGGCCGTCTGCCGTCCCGTCCTCCGCTTCCGGTGGTGCCTCCCCTTTGCGGGCGTGCCCCCGCGCGCGGGCTACTTCCCCGGTGACTCCGACTCCGCCAGCGCGTCGTCCCGGCTGCCCGTCAGGAAGGCGTGGATCGCGCGGAGTTCGTCGGCCGAGAAACCGGACATGAGGACGCGGCTGCGCGCTTCGAGGCCCTTGTAGGCCGCCGCGATGCGGGCCAGTCCCTCCGGGGCCGCTTCGACGACGACGCGGCGGCGGTCGTCGGGGTGGGGGCGGCGGTGGACGTAACCGGCCCGTTCCAGGCGGTCGAGCATGTGGGTGACCGCGCCGGTGGTGCGGCCCAGGCGGGTGCTGAGGGTGCCGGCGGTGGTGGGGCCCTCCCGGTCGAGGGTGTGGAGGCAGAGCAGGTCCGTGGGGGCCATGTTCAGCTGCTGGGCGGTCCGGTCGTGGAGCCGGCCGAGGGCGCCCGCGAGGTCGGTCATGGCCAGCATGATGCGGTCGGCCAGGGCGTCCGCCGCGACGTCCGTTTCCCCGCTCGTCGGTTTGACACTCATCGCCGTCCCCTTTTAGCTTCATCGATAAGATACTTAGCGATGCAGTCATCATAGGCCGTTGCGCCCGCCTCGCGAACCGGAGGGTCCCGAGTGTCCACCGACACCTCTGCTCCACCCGCCACCGCCACCACCACCGCCGCGTCCGGCCGGGCACGGACCGTCGCACTCGTCGTGATCTTGCTGGCGAGCTTCATGGACCTGCTCGACGCCACCGTCATGAACGTCGCCCTCCCCTCCGTCCGGGAGGATCTGAACGCCTCCTCCGCGCAGTTGCAGTGGCTGCTGGCCGGATACACGCTGGCGTTCGCGCTCGGCATCATCACCGGGGCGCGCCTCGGGGACCTGTACGGCTACCGGCGGGTGTTCCTCGTCGGCGTCGCCGGGTTCACCCTGGCGTCGGCGCTGTGCGCCGCCGCGCCCACCGCCGGACTGCTGGTGGCGACGCGCGTGATCCAGGGCGTCTTCGCCGCGGCGATGGTCCCGCAGGTGCTGTCGCAGATCCAGTTGATGTACGCGCCGCACGAGCGCGGCGGAGCGATGGCCGCGTTCTCCTCGCTCAACGGCCTCGCCTCGGCCGTCGGCCCGATCCTCGGCGCCGCCCTGCTGGAGGCGGACCTGTTCGGGCAGGGCTGGCGCGCGGTGTTCTGGCTCAACATCCCGGTCGGCGTCCTGGCGCTCGTCGTCGCCTCGCGGGTGCTGCCCGAAGGCCGAGCCGAGCACCGGCCCCGGCCGGACGTACCGGGCATGCTCCTCTCCGGGGCCGGTCTCGTGCTGGTCCTCTATCCGCTGATCGCCGGCAGCGAGGAGCGGCCCTGGCCCGCCTGGACCTACGTCTGCCTCGCCCTCGGCGTCGCCGTCCTCTTCCTCTTCCACCGGTACGAGCGGCGGCTGTCCGGTGCGGGACGGACGCCGCTCGTCGAGATGTCGCTGTTCCGGCTACGGTCGGTCGGCGGCGGGCTGCTGCTGCAGTTCCTCTTCTTCCTGCCGGTCATGGGCTTCTTCCTCACCTTCATGCAGTTGCTCCAGGCCGGTCTGGAGATGAGCCCGATGGCCGCCGGCGTCGCCATCCTGCCCTGGCCGATCGCCACCACGATCGGTGCCGGGGTCGGCGCGGCCGTCCTCCTTCCGAAGATCGGCCGGGCCACCGTGCAGCTCGGCCTCGTCGTCCTGGCCGTCGGCTTCCTGCTCCTCGCCTTCACCGCGCGGTCGGCCGCCCCCGACGCGACCTGGCTCGACTTCCTGCCCGGCGTCGCGGTCGGCGGGCTGGGCCTCGGCCTCACCGTCGCGCCGCTGGCCGCGCTCACCTTGGAGAACATCCCCGGCGAGCACGCCGGTTCCGGCTCCGGCCTGTTCAACACCGTGGCCCAGCTCGCCGCCTCGGTCGGTGTGGCCGTCATGGGCACCCTCTTCTTCGCCGTCCGCGACTCCCACACCGGCGGGCGCGCCCACGGCTACGCCCCCGGGTTCACCGCCACCATGTGGGCAAGCCTCGGGCTCGTGGCGCTCTGCTTCGCCGTCAGCTTCCTGCTGCCGCGGAGGTCGGGCGCCGGCGCCTCCGCCCGGTAGGCGGCGGTCGTCGGTACCGCGTCCCCCTCCGCGCCGGTGTCCGGCCGGCGCGGAGGGGGACGCG
>NZ_JBPQTX010000259.1:0-10194 GCF_051386555.1 Streptomyces sp. URMC 126 | reverse complement strand
CCCCGGAACGTCACCCTGCACCCCCTCACCGACTTCGCCGACGACCCGCGCCCCCTCCACGCCCTGGACACCGCCGTGGCGGCGGACGAACCCGGGGACGTCCCCGTCGTCGTCCCGCCCTACGAGGAGTGGCTCACCGCCGAGTGGCTGCGGCCCGGCATCGACCACGCGCTCTCCACGGCCGCCGTCGTGGACGGCGTCCCCGTCGCGTACACCCTCGTCCTGGCCGACGGCCACGGCCGCATGATGTCCGCCATGACGGGCACCGCCCGCGCCCACCGCGGCCGGGGCCTCGCCAGACTGGTCAAGACCCACACCCTCCACCGCGCCCGCGCGGCGGGCTGCACCGAGGCCTTCACCGGCAACGACGCGGGCAACGCCCCCATGCTGGCGGTCAACGAGCGTCTCGGCTACACGTGGGCGGCGGCGGAGTGGAGGTACGTACGGGAGTTCTGAGGGGGCACGCGGGAGCAGGCCGCTCTTCCGGTCAGTCGCCTCCGAAAGTGACGCCGAGTTCGGTCACCAAGGCCTCGGCGAGTTCGGCCTGCTGCCCCTGGTCGATGCGCACCCCTCTCAGATTGCCCGGACCCCGGAGTTCGGACAGATCGCTGCCCCGCAAGTCCATGTTCCGGTAACGGCCGGCCCCGAATTCGGTGCGCCGGAGCGCGCACTCGGAGAACACCGCATCGGACAGATCGCAATCGATGAATGTCGCCTCTGCGAGAACACAGCGGGCGAACACCACGGGCCCCCTGGCGCGGGCTTTCGAGAACGTGGCGAGGTCGAACCTGCACTCTTCGAACAGAACGTCGTCCAACACCAGATCATCGAGCCTCGCACCCAGCAGCTTGCAATCACGCAGGTGCACGCGAGTGAGCCTGCCCGCCGCCCAGTGGACGGCACCCAGATCGCTGCCGGTGATCTCCACGCCATGGATGTCCAGGGCGGTGAACCGGGCTGCCCTCGAGCGGACCTCACTGATTCGCCCGGCGATGAGCTGGGTGTTCGTCAGTTCGAGAGAACGGAGATCCGCACCACCGTACAAGAAGTCCTGGATCCGGCCTCGCGGAGTATGGAGATTCGCCACCTTGGAGAGGTACAGGCCCGGTTCCTCCAAGTCGGGCGTGGTGATGGTGACGCGGCCGAAGATGCGGCTGGCCATGTGCCGTTTCCTTTCGCACGGTGTATGGGGTGGTCCTGCCGGCCGGCAGGACCACCCCATACACCAAGTGGTCACTTCTTTTTGTTCCAGTTGTCCCATGTGGGCCGGTTGTCGAAGGCAGGGGCGAGGTTGTCCCAGGTCGGACGGTTGTCGAAGGCGCCGATGACGTGCCTCCCCGCGACTTCCAGCAGGGACCGGAAGCCAGAGAGCGAGTTCAGCACGAGGTCATTGGCCGTTTTCTCGAGCATGCTGTGCGACTCCTTCGAGAAGGGCGATTCTCGCTGTGGTGCAGTAACGGGTCCGGGTACCGTCCATACGACCACCGTGCTCGAAGTACCGGTTCGCCGGATGGGCTCCTCCGCAAAACGCGAAATAGGAGCAGGTGGCATGGCAGGCCGCCACACCCTCCCGGAACTCGGCGATCCATGGGGTGCGCTGCTCGGCTTCCGCCACGAGGACGTCCAAACCGTCTTCGAGGACGTTGCCGGTGGTGAAGTCGCCGAAGCGCGAGTCGGTGTACCCCGCGAACTCGGGAGAAAGCATGATCACGCCACCGTCGTAGGTCACCGTCGGGAGGGCATCCCAGGGGGCTGAAGCAGGGGTCGGGAAGGGAGCCCGGGTCTCCAGGACGGTTCCGGCGAAGTCGAGGACTCGGGAGATCTCTCGCAGACGCACGACGGGATTGGCGTGCCAAGCCTCCGTGAGTGCCGCCCAGAACCGCGTCGCCCGTACGGTGTCCACGGCCGCGGGCCCGGCGTTGACACCCTCTTGCTCCTCGACGTTGACGCCGAGGGCGGTGACGCCCAGATCTGCGAAGAAAGCGTAGAAACGAGCCGCGCTCGCCGAATCGGGTTCGGATACGACGGCGATGGCGGAGAACGGAATGCCGTGCCGGCGCAGGCGATCGATGCCCCGCATGATCACACTGAATCCCGGACGGCCGGCCCGGGTGAGGCGACGGTGGTTCATGTCCACGGGACCGTCGATGCTGACCCCGACGTGGACATCGTGTTCCAGCAGGAATGCGCACCAGGCGTCATCGATCAGGGCGGCATTCGTCTGCACACTGTGCTTCACCCCACGGAACGGAGCCATGAGTGACGCCAGATGGGCGCGCCCCGTGGCCAGCGGCTCGCCGCCGTGCCATACGACCTCGAACCGCGGGTCCTCGGCGGCCCACGTGTTGACGGACCGGGCGACCGCTTCGGCGACACCTACCGCCATGAGGTTCTTCGCCTTGCGAAACGGCAGATAACAGTACGAGCAGTCCATCGGCAGGCAGAGAGTGGTGGGCTGCATGATCACTGCATGGGGAACGGGCGCGAGCCGTACAGGATGGTGCATGGATGCCCCTCCCGATCAAGTCTTCGCTTTGCCGAGGCAAAGGCGCCCTTGCTCCCGAACGCGCGGGGCCTGCGAAAGGAACCGGCGACAGGCGACAAGGCACGGACAAGACGACCACCGTGCCGGTGCAATGCCGGTCTGGGCAACGAAGTTGCGAGAAGTTGCGCAGTTTAATGAAGAGCGTTGATCGCCGATTCGATCCGTGACCGGGCAGCGGGGCCGTAAACGGCCGTGCCGGACAGCTCACCGAACGCGCGCGCGTAGTCGGTGAGCTCGCGGGGTTGGACGACGTTGACCTCGGCGGTGAGCGTCTCGACGACGCACCGCTGATCGTCGAAAAGGTAGAACGCCTCAAGGGGCCAGATCGTGCGCTCCGCCCCGAACGGGATGATGCCCAGGGAAACCGAAGGCAGGCGCATGACGGCGAGGAGGTGGCGAAGCTGGCCTGCCATCGTCTCCGGAGTACCGATACGGTGCCGGAGAACCGTCTCTTCCATGACCACGGCGTAACGGTGACCGCCTTCGTACAGGAACCGCGAGCGGGCGACACGGGCGGCCACCGCCTCGGCGACGTCGTCCGGAGTGCCATGGAAGTCGGTGATCCGCTGCATGAGGGCGGCCGCGTAGGCGGGCGTCTGGAAGAACCCGGGAACCACATTGGAGACGTAGACCCTCTGGTGCGACGCCCGCTCATTGAGCTCGTACACGTTCTCTTGGAGTCGGCGCATGCCGTTGCGCTGAAGCCTGCGCCATTCCTGGTACATGGAGTCGACCGCACGCGAGACGGCGATCAGGTCCTCCGCCTGGTCTTGCGCACCGCAGGCCGCGCACCATGCGCGAACGTCCGACTCTGTAGGGGCGGCTTGGCCCTTCTGGATACGGGTGGTCTTCGCAGGATGCCAGCCGCACCGGGCGGAAAGCTCCCGTCCTGTGAGGCCTGCGTCTTCGCGCAGGTGCCGCAGACGCGTCGCGAGCGCTTCACGGGCCGCCTGGGCACTGGAGGAGGGGGAAACATGCATGCCGACGCGGAGTGGGTCAGACGGTGTACTGCTCGTGCGGGATTCCGCGGTCCCACACAGCCTCGAACGCGGAGGAGCACAGTTCGACGACAGCGGGGTCCTCGGACATCGAGTGCTTCGGGTCGTCCCAGTCTCCGTCGCCGGTGAAGTGGTTGAACTGAACCAACCGCCCGTCGAAGACCCAGAAGTCGTTGCCCGGCAAGGCGATGTCCGACGCCTGCCGCCGCGGCAGCCAGCGGACGCTTTCACCCAGCGCGACGTTCACCGGAGTCAGCGCGTGCTCGTAGCGGATGTAGTCGGTGACCGGCTCGGACACGATGCGGGCCCGCCGCATCACCACCCCCCTGCCGACGGCTTCGCGTACGAGGGGGGTCCACCCCCGCCAGAACGCCGCGTCGGGGTCGAGATCGACGCGGCCGGAACGTTCGAACTCGGTGAATCCCTCCGCCTCGTCACCGACTCCGTAGACGTCCCGCATCTCCAGGTGCACGGCCGTGTGCCGGGCGCCCCTCAGCAGCTCATCGAATGCGGGCACGTCGCTCTGACGCATCACACGCCTCCCTCAAGACGGGCACCATGCGGGCAGGAACGCGGATCACCCTCTCATGCGCCGGAATACCCGTCGCGTGACCGGGAAGCCATTCCGTCCCACCCACCAGCGCCTTCACCAGTTCGTCGGCCTCCTCGCCCTGGAGGACCAGATCAGCCGTCTCTTCCTCCACCCAGACCGTCGCCGAGCCGTTGCCCGAGGTGGTCGGGTCGATTCCGATGAACTGTAGGGGCATGGTCCCCTCCCGCATCAGGTCGGTTGCGCGCTCTTGCGTCGACGCTTCCCGAACAGCCGGTCCGCGTCAAGCGGCTTCACGCTTTCCGCGCCCGTGTTGTACTCGTCCCGCACGCCGACGGGGAAGGGGCGGGCCTTGTCCACGTCGTCGCCCGGTGAGCGCACCGCAGGGTGACCCCGGCTTGTCGCACATGACGGTGACGCGTAGTCCCTGTCACCGAGGAGTGTCCCGACGCGCACGCCTGCACCACGTCCTCGCCCCCGGCCCGCGCTCCTCACCCCCACGGCGCCGCCAGGTAATTCGGCACGTTCACGTACGGGGGTGCGCCCGGGCGGAGGGTCGGGGTGAGGGCGGCGTGGGCCGGGAGGCGGCCGGCGTCCAGGAGGCGGGTGCGGAGGACGGTGGCGGCGCCGGGCGGGATGCGGTCCAGGGCCTCGGCGAGGCGGGTGCGCAACAGGCGGAGGCCGTCGCCCCGGGACGTTCCGGCGAGCGCGGCCAGGTGGTCCACCGCGCAGCGGCGGAGGGCTCCGGCGGCGAGGAGGTCGGCGACGGGGCCGTCGTGTCCGGCGAGGATGCCGCGGTCGGCGAAGCCGAGGAGGTCCGCGGCCTCGCCGCCGAGCCGGGAGGCGAGCCGGACCCCGTTCACGCGGGGGCCGGCGTGGTCGCGGTAGAGGAGCCGGAGCCGGGTGCGGCCGTGGTGTTCGTCCAGGACGACCGCCAAGTCCCGGGGGTGCGTCTCCAGCGCGATGCCGTACGAGAAGAGGGTGGTGCACCAGTCCAGCAGCAGCGTCAGGCAGGCGTCGGCGAAGGCTCGTACCGAACCTCCGTAGTAGCGGCGGGCGAGCACGTCGGCGACCGTCGCGCCGTCCGGGTCCGGCGCGGCCAGCGCGGCGACGGGGACCGTGTGGCCGTCCGCCGGCTCACGCGGGCCGCGCCGGACCCGGACGGCGAGCAGCGGGTGCCCGGCGTGCAGGTAGGTGTCCGCGTCGGCCGGGAGGACGGAGCGGGCGAAGTGCGGTTCGCACAGCAGGACTTCGTCCAGGAGCCGTTGTGTCACGACGGCGTCGGCGAGCGTCGCGGGACCGGCGGGGAGCGACGCGGTCGCGGGTGAGGTGGCGGATGCGGTGGGGAGTGCGGTGGGGAGCGGGAGGTCGAGCCGGGTTCCGGGCGCTTCGGCCAGGGCGACGGTCGCCGTGGAGCGCGTCGGGACCACGTCCGCCCAGGGCTTCTCGGCGAGCCGCGCCGTGCCGTCGAGGCCTGTGGCGCGCAGCGCCCGGGCGAGCGGCGCGCCGGCGGTCAGCGGGTGCACCGGCAGCATGGTGTGGGTGGCGGACAGGTCGGGGAGGCCGAGGTCGCCGGGCGCCGGCCACCACTCGGGGAGCCCTTCCGGCCCCCGGCGGACCGCCGCGTCCGGCAGGGCGATCCAGCGGAGCCCGAAGCAGGGGTGAAACTCGGGCGCGTAGGCAAGAAGTTCGGGTGGCTCGGGGGTCCCGGGGCGGCCCGTCGGGGGGTCCGGGTCGGGGCGGCGGGCGGCGAGGACGTCGTACGCGAGGGCCCCGCGCGGCCCGGTCCACTCGGCGGCGCTCCGCCCGTACGCCGTCGCCAGCCGCTCGGTGACCTCGTCGCGGGTCCGCTCGCGCAGCCGCAGGGCGGTGAGTTCGGCCGCGCAGGCGGCGGCGAA
This sequence comes from Streptomyces sp. URMC 126, assembly GCF_051386555.1. Classification (NCBI taxonomy): domain Bacteria; kingdom Bacillati; phylum Actinomycetota; class Actinomycetes; order Kitasatosporales; family Streptomycetaceae; genus Streptomyces; species Streptomyces sp. URMC 126. The sequence goes on along the minus strand of NZ_JBPQTX010000259.1, from coordinate 4,203 downwards.
GTCGTCGAACCCGGCGTGCTCCCGGGGGTCCGCCGCCGGACGCAACCGCGCCAGGACGGCGTCCAGTCCGGTGACGACGCCGTCCGGGGTCTCCAGCAGGGCCGCGCGGACGCGCGCCGCACCTCCCGGGCCGTCGTAGGCGACCGGCAGCAGGATCGTTTCCCCGGCCACGGTCAGCGCCAGCCGCTCCCCGTCCGGCCGGCTCACGGCCCGCGCCGTGCCGCGCAGCCGGCAGACGTCCTCGCGGAGTACGGCGTCGAGGACGCGGGCGACGAGCCCGCTCTCCACGTCACCGGCCGTGTCCCGCCCGCTCATACGGCTCCCTCCGGGGCGCGGCGGGGCGACGGAAGTTCCGATGGGAGCGCCGACGGGCGGAAACGAACGTCGGCGACGCGGACATCCGTAACGCGGGCATCGGTGACGCGGATATCGGCGCCAAGGGAGAGGAATCGATCATTCAGCCGCACGGGAGCGCCTTTCGGGCCGAGGGCGAGGTCAGGGTCCGCGGGGGTGCCGCGGGTACGCCGAGGGGGCCAGCGGCGGGTGGGGCCGCGCGGCGGACCGAGGTCGGAGGCCGGCCCGGAAGGCCGGGCCGACCGCTCTACGGAGGTGCCGTCGTACTGAGGGCCGCTAGACGGGGATCGCGACGCCGATGGCGATCGCGTGCAGCGGCGCGGGGCGCGTGCGAGGGGCCGCGACGAAACGGGGGTGGTTCTCGCTCACGGAACCGACCTTAGGTTAGGCAACCCTAAGATTGTCAACGCGAGTGTGGAATACGCCCACTTACGCTCCTTATATCCCCACGCGCCGCCATAAATTCACTTGCTCCTTCCCGCCCCGGCTTGGGACGGTCACGCCATGACGGAGGCGACCACAGCGATCACCGCCCGCCCCCTGCACTCCGACGAGTGGCGGCTCTACCGGTCCGTCCGCCTGGCCGCGCTCGCCGACGCGCCCGAGGCGTTCGGCTCCACCTGGGCCCGGGAGCACGTCTTCCCGGAGGAGACGTGGCGGCAGCGCCTCGTCCGGCGCAACACGTTCCTCGCGGAGCGCGCCGGCGAGCCGTGCGGACTCGCCGGCGTACTGCCCGACGGCCCTCGGACGGCCGACCTCGTCTCCTTCTGGGTCGCCCCCACCGCCCGCGGCTCGGGCACGGCGGACCTGCTCCTCGACGCGGCCCTCGCCTGGGCGGCCGAGCACGGCCACACCACACTCCGCCTCCGGGTCACCGACGGCAACGACCGCGCCGAACGCTTCTACCTGCGGCGGGGCTTCACCCGCACGGGAGAGGCCCGCCCGGTCCGCCCGGGCGAGCCCCGCCCGGAGTTCACGATGACGCGGCCCACCGCGCCGGCCTGAGCAGCCGGGCCCCCTGGCCTCACCCGCGCACGGGGACGCCCCGCCCCCACAACTCCTCCGCGTGCTCCGTGAACCGGTCGAACAGCCCGCCGTCCCCCTGCTTCCGCAGGTGCAGCATGGGCGAGTCGTGCCCGACGAGACTGGCCAGGTGCGGGGTCACCAGCGCGCTGCCGTCGAAGCGGAAGACCGACAGGCTCACGTGGTTGACCGCGTCGGCGGGCGCGCTGAAGCGGGCCTCCACGGCGGGGACCAGCGAGCGCAGGTGCCGCCGCGTCGTCCTGATGCGCGCCGAGACCGTCAGCTCCGCGTCCTCGACGGCCTCCCGGTTGCGGGTCACCTCTCCGTCGGGATCCCCGAGCAGGAACCGCACCCGGCACCCGGCACCGGCCTTGCGGCGCAGCAGCTCGGAGAGGACGGGCACCTGGGTCCACAGGAAGTAGTTGGTGTAACCGGCGAAGAAGAGCTCCTCGCGCGCGGAGGCGACCGGAACCCGTGATCTGAGCCGGGCCACGGACCCGACCGTCCTCACGGGCCGCCATTCCGGCGGTCACACCCCTGACGCGCACAAGGCGGAGGGGGCCCGCGTCGGCCGTGTTCGGCCGGTGCGGGCGCCCCAGGGCTGGGCAAACGTTTCCTCGTCAGTCGGGTGGAACGTTTCAGCTCACCATGTCCGCGCAGGTCGCCGGGGACGCGTGGGCCGGGTCGAGGGCGTTCGCGACCTCCTTGAAGGCGACGCGGTCGATCGTGCCGGTCGCGACGTGTTCGGAGAGGTCGACGGAACACCGGTCCTGGAGCAGGATGTTGCGGACGTTCGGGCCGGAGAGGTACGAGGTCTGGTACGGGGTGACGACCTCGTCGTACTTGGTGGCGACGACCGTGTAGCGCACGCCGGGCACCGTGTCGGGACGGGAGTTCAGCTTCTTGATGAAGTCCGAGCCCACGGCCTGGTCGGTGAGGCCGGGGGCGGTGCCGTGGATCGCCTGGCGGGCGCCCGGGACCTTGTCCATGAGCTTGGTCAGGCCCGAGAGGGTCGTGCCGTGGTTGGAAGGCGCCAGCCCGGTCAGGGAGTTCACCTTGCCCGCGCCGTCCAGGAAGTTGAGGTAGTAGCGCGGCATCACGCCGCCGCCCTGGGAGTGCCCGACGAGGTCCACCTTCGGGGCGCCGGTGGCCTCGCGGACCCGGTCGACGTAGGCGGAGAGCTGGGCCGACGACTTCTCCACCGGGCCGAGGCCGTTGAAGACGGGAACGCCGGGGAGTTGGCCGTAGTCCAGCGAGAAGACGCAGTAGCCGCGGTTCACCAGGTAGGGCGCGAGGAAGAGCCAGTTGTCCACCGAGTTGCCGAGGGTGCCGTGGATCAGGACGACAGGCCGGGGGTGGGCGGACGACGGCTTGCAGGAGAAGTCGTTCCAGCCACGGCTGACCGTGCGCGTACCGGCGTCGGCGGCCGGCGCCGCCGCCCCCGCGGCCAGCACCAGGGCGATGGCGGGCAGCAGCGTGCCGAGGACGCGGAGCAGACGGCGTACACCGCAAACAGAGGAAAGTCTTCGAATTCCGAACATAAAGGAAACCTCGCAGGTGGAAGAGGGCGCACGGCAGCGACACGACGACCGGAGGGGAGGCCTCGCGCTGAAAGGGCATCAACTTACGTGCGAGTAGGTTGCGGGAAGGTCATGACTTCGTCAATAAGTTCGCCATCTCTTCGTTCGTACGAATTCGGCCAGTTACGCGGCAGTAACAGCGAGGTGGCGAAGGACGTCGAGGCGACGGACGGAGCGCCCGGCCCGACGCCGACGCGGCTCAGGGGCCGGACCGGCACCACCCCGGCATCACCCGGGCCTCGCCCCCGGTCCCGCCCAGGCCTCACTCAGGCGACGTGCAGCGCCGCCGCCGGCCCCACCGCCGACGGACCGAAGCGCGCCCGCGCCCGGTCGACGGCCGCCTCCACCCGGCGCGCCTTGTCGTCGGCCGCGTCGAACGTCAGCTGCCGCGGGGCGCCCTCGGCGTCGGCGAGCCCCTCGGCGCGCAGCGCCACCGCCCGCACCCGGGCCCGCTGCAGACCGAGCGCGCCGTGCAGCTCGTAGGCCACGACGGTCAACTCCGGGGTGTGGGCGGTCGGTTCGGGGAAGGTACGGGTCCGGGTGGTGGTGGAGCCGTCGGCGTACCGGACGGTGAGGGTGAGACCGCGGGCGACCTGACCGTCGCCGCGCAGCCGGGCCCCGAGCCCGTCGGCGAGCGCGAGCAGGGCGCGCCGGCGCCGCGCCGGGTCCAGCTCGTCGGCGCCGAACCGGTGTTCCGCGCCCATCGAGCGGGCCCGCGCCTCCGGGGTCACCGGCGTGGGGTCGATGCCGTGCGCCCGTTCGTACAGCGTCCGCCCCGCCGCGGCGCCCAGGACACGCTGGAGCGCGGGGAGCGGGGCGGCGGCGATCCGGCCGATGCTGTCGAGCCCGTACGCGCAGAGGGTACGGGCGGTGGCGGGGCCGACCCCGTACAGGGCCGCGGCCGGTTTGCGGGCGAGGAAAGCGGCCACCTCGGCGTCGTCCGCCGGCAGTACGCGGACCGCGCCGGGCGCCGCGTCCTGGGCGGCCATCCGCGCCAGCATCGGGTTGGCGGCGACGCCGACCGCGCAGTCGACGCCGTACCGGGCGAGGCTCCGGACCCGCAGCAGGGCGGCGAGCCCGACGGGATCCCGGCCGAAGTACCGGGTGGCACCCCGGACATCGGCGAGCGCGGCGGCGGGCGGCAGCGCCTGTACGACGGGGGTGACCTCCGCGAGCAGGGCGAGGAGACCGTCGTAGACCTCCTCGTCGAGGGGGGCGCCCGGGGCGGCGGGGCCCGGGCCGGGGG
>NZ_JBPQTX010000258.1:0-10214 GCF_051386555.1 Streptomyces sp. URMC 126 | reverse complement strand
GACGGGTGCGGTGGGTCGGAGCCGGTGGGGCGGACGCGGACGGGTGCGCTCCGGTGTCGGGGCGGGTCCAGGGGCGCAGGGCGCGGGCCCCGGGGGTGATTGGCCGAAGCTATCGCCGGTTGGCATCATCCCGGGCGCCGAGGGCTCGGCAGACACTCTGCGGAACCAGACACTTCACCGGTGCGCCGTCCGGCCGCGCGTCCCACCCGCGCGGCCCCGCGGCCCACCGCAGGAAATGGAGTCCCCCACATGAACCACTCCATGCAGCGTTCCCTCAAGCGCTCCACCCAGCGCTCCGCCCTGGTCGCAGCGGCGGCCCTCGGCCTCGCCGTCGCCGCCACCACGGCGGTTGTCCCGGCGTCCGCCGCCGCCCAGGCGCCGCAGGCCGGGCAGGGCATGACGAGATCGTCGTACGTCGGCTCCGCCCAGGAGGAGGCGAACAACAAGGCGTTCTTCGACGCCGTCATGAAGTCCGCGAAGGCCAAGCAGGCGGCGTCGCCCGGGCTGCGCACGGTCACGGTGACGTACGACGCCCGCCAGGCGCCGAGCTTCGCCAACCAGATAGCGCAGAGCGCGCAGATATGGAACAGCTCCGTCCGTAACGTCCGTCTGCAGGCGGGCTCCAACGCGGACTTCCGGTACTACGAGGGCAACGACTCGCGCGGTTCGTACGCGAGCACCGACGGCCACGGTCGCGGGTACATCTTCCTCGACTACCGGCAGAACCAGCAGTACGACTCGGTGCGCGTCACCGCCCACGAGACCGGTCACGTCCTCGGCCTGCCGGACCACTACTCGGGCCCGTGCAGCGAGCTGATGTCCGGCGGCGGCCCCGGCCCGTCCTGCACCAACCGTTACCCGAACACCAACGAGCGCAGCCGCGTGGACTCGCTGTGGCGCAACGGACTGGCCCCCTTCGCCAAGCAGGGCGTCCTGAAGAAGATCTACTGACGCCACCTCCGGCGGCAGCCGGCCTGCCGGCGATCCATCGGATTCTCGACGGTCCGTCGGACTGGCGGAACCGATGATGGCGCCGGCGGCCGTGCCCCTACGGGCCGCGTGACGGACGCGCGGACGCTCTCGCGAGCGACGGACGGTCCTGCGCGGGCGGCCTCGTAGGGGTGGTCACTTAAGGGTGGTCACTTAAGGGTGGTCACTTAAGGGTGGTCACTTAAGGGTGGTCCCGTACGGGAGGGCTCCGTACGGGACCACCCTTACGGGCAGGACGGGACAACCGGTGACCTCGGCGGCCGGCCTGGCCGGGGGCGGACGGCCGGAATCCACGCTGAGGTCGGCCGCCCGTTCAGCCGTCGGCGCGGCAGGGCCGCGCGGTCAGGCGCCGGTCCGCGACCGCGCCCTCAGCCACGAGCGGGCGGTGTCGAGCGTCACCTCGACGCCGTCGCTCCACGAGCAGACCTCCAGCCACGCGAGATAACCGCCCTGGGTGAACACGAGCACCTCCCCGGGGCACCCCCCGTCGTCGGTGAACAACTGCGCGGCGACGGCCACGACGGTCCCCTCGGTGGCCGGTGCCGGTGCCGGTGCCAACGCCGACGCGGGCGCGGGCGTCACCCCGTCGGCGTCCAGGGCGAAGAATGCGGTGCCGCATCCGCAGCCGCAGCGTCCGGTCACCCGCACGTGCGGGACTTGCGCGCGCAGCGCACGGCGCACCGGGTCGTCCCCGTCGAGGAGGATGCCGAGCGTTTCCGCGACGTCGGCGGGCAGTTCTGCTGGTGACACCCCGTCACGATATGCGGGTGTGGCGGGGACGGCGAACGGTTCGCGGCGCCCCTCCCGGGCGCATCTCGTAGGGCCGCGCCGGAGGAAGGAGCCGGAGGAAGGAGCCGGAGGACGGACGGCGAACGGCCCGGACCCTCGTGTGAGGGCCGGGCCGTTCGTGTCAGGACGGGCCGGTGCCGCTTCGGCGGGGCCACGGGCGGACGTGCCGACGGCCGGCCGGAGCGTATCCGTCAGCCGGCTTCCACCGCCGCCTCCGGCTCGTGCGGGCGACGGACGAGGAACGCGGCGCCCGCGCCCGCCAGGAACAGGGCGAAGACGGAGACGGCCGTGCCGATCCACGTCGCGCCGAGCCACTGGCCCCCGAAGTACCCGAGGAAGACGCTGTAGAGCGCCCAGGTCAGCCCCGCGAGGGCGGACCAGGGCAGGAACTCCCGGACCCTGCGGTGCATGACGCCCGCGCCCAGGCTGACCACGGACCGGCCGGCCGGGGCGAACCGGGCGACGACGACGAGCGCGCCGCCGCCGCGCAGCAGCGCGGTGCCGAGCCGTTCCTGGGCGGCCGTGAGGCGGCGCGAACGGGCGATGGCCCGGTCGAACCGGTCACCGCCGCGCCAGGCGAGGCGGTACGCGACCAGGTCACCCAGGACCGAGGCGGTCGCGGCACACATGACCAGGGCGAACATCTCGGGAAGGGCGGTGTGGCCGTGGGTGCCCACGGCGGAGCCGGCCGCCGCGGTCGCCGCGGTGATCACGAGCACTCCGCTCGGCAGCACCGGCAGAAAGACGTCGAGCAGCACCGAAAGCCCGACGATTGCGTATATCCATGGCGTGTCGGCCAACGCCCCCAACTGATCCAGCACGTCCGATCTCCTGGTACGGTCCCCCGCCGCGATGTCGCAGGGGAGCGGCAGGAGCGGCCTTCACAACCGTACAGAGTACGCCTGAGGCTCCTGAGGCAAGTGAAGGGGGGCGCGTGATGTAGTACGCATCACGTGTCCCTGGCTGCACTCTTGGCGTCTTTCGTCCCGCCCCTGGGGGCGTCAATAGGCCCCTAAGGGAGGGGCGTAGGCCCCTAGGGGGTGAGGCGGTCGGCCCCCCTACGGGCAGCCGGTCCCGCCTTTCCGGCGGCTTCGGATCGTGCCCCTAGTGGCTCTACGGCGTGCCCCTACCCCTAGTGGCTCTGGACGCGCTTCGGTCAGCGGCTTTCGCCGTGCCTTAAGGGGGCCTGGGGTCTCGCCCCGGGTTTTCGAAGGGCGGCCCTGAGGCCCTCGTCATGGCGTTCAGGGGCTCCGAGGAAAGTGTCCGGAGCCCCTGAGGGCGGTGGTTGCACAGCGGCCGGAGGACGTCGTCACCGGCCCGCCGACGTGGAGCGCCCGGGAGCGCCGCCGCCGGGAGCGCACCGCCGGAGGCGGCCCCGCGGCGGCGCTCCCGGAGCCGGTCGGCGGTGCGGGCCCGGGGAGTGGCTCAGCGGCGGGAGTACAGCCGGCTGACGGCGATGGGGCCGGGGCCGGTGAAGACGAGGAGCAGGAAGGCCCAGCAGAACATCGCCGAGGCCTCACCGCCGTTCTGGATGGGCCACAGCGCCAGCTTCTGGTGCACGTCGAAGTAGGCGTACGCCATGGAACCGGAAGCGATCAGGGCGGCGCCGCGCGTGCCGATGCCGAGCATCACCAGGACACCGCAGACGAGCTGGATGACGGCCGCGTACCAGCCGGGCCAGGTGCCGGCGTCGATCGTGCCGCCGTTGGTGCCGGCCGCGCCGCCGAGGACGCCGAAGAGCGAGGCGGCGCCGTGGCAGGCGAAGAGCAGGCCGACGACGATCCGGAAGAGGGAGAGGACGTACGGCCGGGCCGCGTCGAGGCGGGCCGTGAGCGGGGCGCCACCGGGGGAGGTGGACGCCGAATGGGGGGCGGCCTGAGTAGGCGTGGGGGGCATGGGACTGCTCCTCGTGTCGGGGACGGATACGACGAGAGGTCCAAAGGTTAGGTACCCCTAACGATACTTGCAAGTTCAAGTTCTTCATTCGCTTCGAGCGCTTCGGGTGTGCGCCGGGCGCTCCGGCGGTTTCTTCACGCCCTCCCGGCGTTCTCGGGTATCCGGAACCGACCGGTCGCTCGGTCCCCCTGATGACAGCGTGCGACTTCCGACGCGTCACGGAAAGCGGAACAGATGGTCGAATCCGGGCGGGCGGCTCTGTGGCGGCGGTCCGCCTCGTCTGCCCGACCCGCCCCGCCCTGCCCCATTCCGCCCCGGCCGCTCCGTGCGCATTGGGTGCCCCTCCCGTCCTGCCCGCCTCCGTGGAAACAGTGGAAACGCGGGGCGACGGCGGCCGCTCTCGTCCCGTACCCTGAGGGGAGCAGAAGGGGAGTAGCTCTTCGCCGGACCGTCGACATACTGCTGGGCCCAGGGCCCGGCCGGCGCCCGGAGGCCGTACCCGTAAGGGTGCCGGCCAGCGAGACCTTCGGCCGCAGTGTCCATGACGCTGCCGTGCCGAAGCGACCCCTGAAACCCCTAGGGCCCGATCTCCGGGGCCCCGGGCAGGCCCCTTCCGGTGCGGCAGCCCCACCGAAGAGGAAACCTGTGATCAGCCTCACCGTCACCGCCTTGGTCTTCGGCGTGATCTTCCTGGCCGAGCTGCCGGACAAGACCGCCCTGGCTTCGCTCATGCTCGGTACCCGCTACCGGGCGTCGTACGTCTTCGCCGGTGTCGCCGCCGCCTTCGTCGTGCACGTCGCCCTGGCGCTCGCCGCGGGCAGCCTGCTCACCCTCCTCCCGCACCGCCTGCTCCAGGCCATCGTCGGCGCGGCCTTCCTGATCGGCGCGGCGATGCTGCTGTTCAAGAAGGATGACGACGACGAGGAGGTCAGGAAGCCGGCCGACCAGTCCTTCTGGAAGGTGTCCGGCGCCGGCTTCATGCTCATCCTGGCGGCCGAGTTCGGCGATCTCACCCAGATCATGACCGCGAACCTCGCGGCTCGCTACGACGACCCCGTCTCCGTCGGCCTCGGGGCGGTCCTGGGGCTGTGGGCCGTGGCGGCCCTGGGCATTGTCGGTGGCCGGACCCTGATGCGATACGTGCCCCTGACGCTGATCACCCGTGTCGCCGCTCTGGTGATGCTGGCCCTGGCCGGTTTCAGTCTGTACGAGGCGGCTGTGGGGTAAGTGAAGGCACGCCCTGAGCGGGTGGACGCGTCGGCATGGGTGCGTGTCCACCCGTCGGCTGTGCGAACCCCCCGTCCGGCCCTGGAGCGCCGCCGGCGGCTTCCTCACGGCAGGTCCCTGACGCTCCATCGGTTCGCCTCGCGTACGCGTCTGAGCAGTTCCGCGCGGCGCGTCGAAGCGGAACCGGAGGGGCTGGGGGCGCCGGGGGTGCCGTACGAAGGGGAGGCGCCGGAAGAGTTCGTCATACTGCCCCGGCGGTGGTAGGGAGGATCGAACGTCCCTACCCGCTCGGGGAGTTCGAGAGCGAGGGCGAGTGCCCCGTAGTCGTCCGCCCGGCGCGTTCCGCACGCGCCGCATGTCCGCATGCCGTCCACCACCGACCAGGCGGACGGCGGGTGGGCGCAGAACCGGTGCGGGACGACGGTCGCGACGGAGCCGTCGGCCGGAGGCGCGGACGTCCGGTACGAGGTCATGCGCGGGCCGCTGTCAGTGGGTCGGGATCCCGCTCCGGCGGTCGACGGGCCGGCGGTGAGCCGCTCGCCGAGGTGCCCGCGCCGCTCGGGGGAGGCGTATCGGAGGCTCCGGTAAGTGAGAGGTCGGGCCGCCGCGGCCTCTCGGCCGCTATTCTGGGGACGCATCGAAGCTCCTGCTGTTCTCAGGGGTGGGATGTCGGCCTCGGCGGGGCTCGCACGGTGGTCCAGCACCGGAGAGCGGATACCTGTCGGGGCCTTTTCGTATGTCCGTCTCGCGTTGTTCCGTTGAGCGCGCTCACGGGCGGGTTCGCCGGGCGCGTTCCTCGTGTGCGTCCGTCGCTTGAGCCCGTCGCGTGTGTTTGCCGTGTACGTCCGGGAAGTGCCTTTGCGCGTACGCGAATTGACGCCCCCCCGCAACGGGTCCGGTGGGCCCGGCTGCGTGACCGCGACGCTACTCGCAGTGTTTCTGCGAGTCAAGAAATACTGCGGCTATACCGAACTGCCGGAGCTCTGCGATTCTTGGTGCGACATGAGGGGAGAACGCCGATGGCTGCGGGTTACGGCCTGGACGCCCGGTCCGCTTTGCGTCGCACCGGGCCCGCGAACGCTTTCGACGCCCTGGTCTCGCGAACGGCCGGGCAAATTCGGCGTCGTGAGGCGGGAACTCTCGTTCGCGCGACGCGTCGTGTGGCGGACAAAACGCGCGTACGTGTCTTCCGTGGCGCGCGTGCCGAGGATCGGACGGCGTTCGTGGTCCATGAACGGCGGGCTCACTCACGGCACTTCACCGTCGTGCGTGGAGCGTGCGCCTTTGGATTCGATACCGCTCTGTCGGAGCGACACGACGTGAACTGTGCCGGGAAAGAACGGGCCGGTGGCGGACGCGCCGGCGGAGGGGTGTGAGCGGGCCGGTGGCCGATGCGGGACACGAAACCCACGACGGGCGACGGCAACTGGGCCATGAGCGGCGGGCGTTCGGCGCGCTGGTGGCGGAGCTCCGGACGCGGCGCGGTCTGACGCAGAAGGAGCTGGCGGCCCGTCTCGACCGTACGACCAGCTGGCTTTCCCAGGTCGAGCGCGGGATCCAACCGGTCAACCGGCTGGACGTACTGCACCGGCTGGCGGACGGACTCGGGGTGTCGGTGAGCGAGTTGCGCCCCGACGCGCCGTCGTCCGGAGGGGCGGTCGACCGGCCCGTAGGGGTGACGGACTGGTCCGTAGGGGTGAAGGATCGGCCCGTAGGGGTGGCGGACAGGCCCGTAAGGGAGGCGGACCGGCCCGTAGGGGACGACCACCTGAGCCGGGTCAGGCTTCTCCTCTCGGGACACCCCGTACTCGGGACGCTCCTCTCCTCCGCCGCGCAGGACGCATCCGTCCCACCGGACGCATCCGTCCCACCGGACGCATCCCTTCCACCGGACGCATCCCTTCCACCGGACGCGCGGCACACCGCCCCGCCGCTCGCCGACCTCCGGGAGGACGTCGAGCGCGTGTGGTCCCTGGCCCACGCGGACAGGCACGCCGAGTTGGGCCCGGCGTTGAACTCGCTGCTGCCCGCCCTCGAACGGCTGGCGCGCACGGCCGGCAAACGCGAGCGGGCGATGGCGTACGGCCTCCTCGCGCGGACGTATCAGGCGCTCTCGGCCGCCTTCACCCGGCGGAACGAAGCGGACGCCGCATGGGTGGCCGCCGACCGGTCCATCTCGGCGGCGGAGATGTCGGGGCACGTCCTCGACGTCTTCGCGGGGACGTGCCGACTGGCGCACGCCTGCCTCCGGCTCCGGAGGTACGAGCAGGCGGAGTACGTCGCGCAGGCCGCGGTGGACGCACTCGGCCGGCACGGTGACGAGGCGGCGTCCACCCCGGAGGAACTGTCGCTGCTCGGCTCGTTCCACCTCGTGCTCGCCCTCGTCCACGCGCGGCGCGGCGACCGCGCGGCCGCCCTCCGGGAGACGGGACGCGCCCGGTCCGTGGCGCGGCGCGTCGGCGGCGACCGGAACGATTTCAACCTGGAGTTCGGCCCCACCGACGTGGAGATCCAGGCGGTGGCCGTCGCCGTGGAGCTGGGCGACGCGGGCGAGGCGCTCGACACCGGTCTGAGGGTGGACGCGAGCGGTCTGTCCACCGAGCGGCAGGCGCGGCTGGCCGTCGACCTGGGCCGGGCGCATGCCCAGCTCCGGCACGTCGCCGACGCCGTGGAGTGCTTCCTCGCGGCCGAGCGCCTGGCCCCGGAGACCGTGCGCGGGCACGAGGCCGCACGGACCGCGATCCGTGACCTCACGCTCCTCGCCGGCCGCTCCGCTCCTTCGGAGCTGCGGGGGCTGGCGGAACGGGCGGGCGTCGGGGTCTGACCCGTAGGGGACCCTGACGGGGTTCCGGCGGGGTCCCCTACGGTCTGAGGGTGCCTTTCGCGGCCCCGCGGATCCGGGCGGCTTCCCGTCGGCCTGCCTCGCGGTGCGCTGCGGGCCGGACGTCCGCGTCGTCACGGCCGCGAGACATGAGACGCAGGTCACGCAGAGACCTGTCACAACGCGCCGGTCCGTTCCGTCAGAGAGGTGACAGCGAAAGCGACGCGACACAGGAGTTCACATGAACGCGCGCCTGAACCTCTTCGGCGACCCGCAGACCACCCAGTTCACGAAGCACCTCGTCGCGGCGGGCAAGGTCGTAACGGATTCCGGACTGCCGGCCGCCACCCAGGAACTGGTGAAGATCCGCGCCAGCCAGATCAACGGCTGCGGTTTCTGCACCGACATACACACCAAGGAAGCCGTCCACGCGGGGGAGAACGCGACCCGCCTCCACCTGGTCGCGGTCTGGCGGGAGGCCACGGTCTTCACCGACGCCGAGCGGGCCGCCCTGGAGCTGACGGAGCAGGGCACCCGCATCGCCGACGCGGCCGGCGGCGTCCCCGACGACGTCTGGGCGAACGCCGCCAAGCACTACGACGAGCGGCAGCTCGCCGCCCTGGTGTTCCTCATCGGCCTCATCAACGCCTTCAACCGTATGAACGTGATCGTTCAGACGCCCGCCGGCGACTACCGGCCCGGTCAGTTCGCCTGAGGGAGCTAGGGCGGAGGCGGCGGTCGGGCGGCGTGTCCGTCCCGGCCGTGTGCGGTCGTGCTCGGCCATCGCCGGTGCGGGCCGGTTTGAGGCGGAACCCTTGGGCGGATGCTGGGGCGGTCGGGTGTGGTTTCCGGTACATTCCGCCTCCTCCGGCCCCTCTGCCCCCTCCGGCCGATGCCGCTGACGCCGGAGCGATACCCGGGACGTGAGGCCGGCCGACGACCGGGCCGTGCAGAGTTTGCGAGCGCGAAGACAGATCGATTATCCGGCTCTCTTCCCGGGCATCGGTCCGGCTCCGCGGCTGTTCAGCCGCTGTCCACGGCGGACGTGCCGGACATTCGGCTTGCGCGTCCGGCCGAGGCCGTGTTGCCGATGCGCGGGGGTGGCGGTGCGGCCGTAGCCACCCGGCGGACCGTTGCCGCCGAAGGGGATGAACGCGGATGCCCAGCCGCAGTCGGCCTGAGCCGCCTCTGATCCCCCGAACAATCGGCCACCCGAACTGGAGCCTGTCCTCGAACTCCCCCAGAGGGGGTGCCCTCAGCCTGTCCGGCGTTTGAGGACGAGCGGCGAAGCCGCGACAAGGGGGTCTGGGGGCGCAGCCCCCGGGAAACGGTGAAAGGGCGGGGCCGGGGCTCACCCCCCCGCATGAGGGGCAGCGCGCACTGGTCGCGTCGTCGGCGCGGCATCGGCCGTCGCTCACGCCTCGTCCGATGGTTGCGCCTTGCACCTGTGGGCGCGCTGTTCTCGCGCTGCCGCCGACGTCCGACGTAGCGCCGTCCGGGGGCGGGGGATGTGTCCGGCGAGGCTGTGCGGGACGCCGGGCCCGGCCTCCGGCGCGGCCCGCGCTGTGACGGCTCTGCCGAAAGGGCAGGGCAGTGCGGTGGGCCGAGCCGGGGGGGCCGGTTCGGGATCAGTCGTTTGTGGGGGTGAAGTGGAGGGTCATGCTCCCGTCGGCCGCGGGCTCGATGCTGATCTCGGTGAGGTCCAGGACGTGTGCGTCGGGGGCGTGGGCCGCCGCACGCGGGCCGACTCCGACCACGCGCATGCCGGCCGCGCGGCCGGCTGTTATACCCGCGCCCGAGTCCTCGAAGACGACGCACTCGTGCGGGGCGAAGCCCAGTTCGGCGGCGGCCTTCACAAAGCCCTCGGGGTCGGGCTTGCTGGCACCGACGCTCTCGGCGGTGATGCGGACGGCGGGCATCGGCAGTCCGGCGGCCGCCATGCGGGCCTCGGCCAGAGGCCGGTCCGCGGAGGTCACGAGGGCGTGCGGGAAACCGGCGAGGGCGCTCATGAAGGCCGGGGCGCCGGGGACCGGGACCACGCCGTCCATGTCGGCGGTCTCGGCTTCCAGCATGCGCCGGTTGTCCTCGTGGTTGAGTTCCATCGGCCGGTCGGGGAGCAGGAGAGCCATGGTGGCCCAGCCCTGGCGGCCGTGAACGATCTTCAGTGCCTCGTCGGCGTCCAGCCCGTGCTCCTCGGCCCAGCGGCGCCAGCAGCGCTCGACGACCGCGTCGGAGTTGACGATGGTGCCGTCCATGTCGAGGAGTACGGCCTTGATCGCACCAATGGACTCTGACCTGGGCATGCTGTACTCCTGCGGGGGTGGGGCGGGCGTCGCCGGACTCGCCCCCGGGCGAGCGGGCGCGCTTTGTTCCTCCACGATACAAAATGGGGAGAGGTGCGCCAATACCGCAGCTCAGTGGCGTGTGCCCCATCCCCCCGTGCCCTGGTGACTGCGGTGTGGTCGGCGAGGGTGGGAGTGGGGGAGAGGGT
>NZ_JBPQTX010000257.1:0-10265 GCF_051386555.1 Streptomyces sp. URMC 126 | reverse complement strand
GGTCCAGGGAGGTGCCGGCCGCGGGTGTCGGGGCGGGGATGGTGGCGGGGGCCGGCTCCCCGTGGCGTCGGCGGGCCGTGTCCGGGGTTTGGGTCAGCGTTCCGTCTTGCCGTGGGTCACCGGCCTCCCGCGTAGCAGCCGGACCGTGTGCCGTACCGGGCCCGCCCAGTGCAGCAACGGCTGTACGAGGAAGGCCGGGTACAGGGCCGCCGCGCGCCCGAGGCCGCCGCCGGGCGGTTCGGCTCTGGCGTCGGCGCCCCGGTGGGCGCGGAGCCGGCGGTCCGCCTGCCGTACGCACCACACCGCGTGCGCGGCGCCGTACGCGAGTGCCGCCGCCGCCCAGCCGAGCAGCGCCGCGTGCGCGCCCCGGACGGCGAGCGCGGCGGCTGCGCCCAGGACGACGGCCGGGCCGGCGAACCACCACAGCGTGTCCAGGCCCTCCTTGGCCAGGACCACCGTGTTGCGCGTCCCGTGGGCCCGGAGCGCCGGGTCGGTCAGCAGCCGGCGGCAGCCCGCCAGGCTGCCGTGGGCCACCAGCGCGTACGCCCGGGAGAGCGCGGACACGGTGGCGTAGCGGTCCACGAGGTTGAACACCGGCAGCACGTCCATGGACGCCCCGGCCGCCGACAGCTTGTAGCCGACGAGGAGGTCGTCGACCGGTTCCTCGTACATGCCGATGGCCACGAGCGTGTCGTGCCGGACGAAGAGGCCGGCGCCGACGCCGTACACCACCGGTTCCGCGACGGCCGTCACGGCCGCGGGCAGCCGGGCGGAGCGGATCCGGGCGCGGGCCAGGATCCGGTGGGCCTCGACGCCCGCGCGGCGGCGCAGGTCGGCCAGGGCGTGCGCGCGCAGCAGCGCGTCGGCCGCCCCGCGCCGGGCGGCCGTGGGACGCCGTAGCTGGAGCGGGAGTTGCTGGACGAGGTCGGGCGGTGGGCCGTCGCCGCGGGTGGCCGCCGCGGCCAGGTGCAGCAGGGTCGTGCGGTCGGGCTGCGAGTCGGCGTCGTACAGCCCGACGTACGTGAACGCGGGGTCGGCGCCGGCCGGCAGCAGCGCGCCCAGCCGTTCGACGGCGTGCACGAGCTGACCGCTCTTGGCGCCGTCGGCCGTGTAGTGGAGGTGGTGCAGACCGACGCCGGGGTGCTCGGCGGCGATCCGGGGCAGCAGCTCCTCGGCCACCTCCCGGGTGGTCGGCACGGCCGCGACCTCGGCGCGCAGGGTGCCCGCCGGGTCGGCGGAGGCCCGGGTGCGCCGGGCGATCCCGGCCGCCCGTCCCGACGGCACGAGCCCGGTGAGGCGGGCGGCGGCGTCCTCGGGGCCGGCCGCCCCGGCGAGGGCGGCGGCCAGCGCCGGCAGCCGGTCCGCCGCCGCCCGCTTGTCGCGCTCCTCGCGCTCGGTGGTGACGACGACGAGGTGCAGCAGCCCGGGCGGGTACGCCAGGGACGCCGCCGCGCGCACCACCTCGCCGAGCAACTCCTGCTCGCGCAGCGCCGGAACGAGCAGCACCACGTGCGGCACGGGCCCCGCCGGGGCCGCCTCCGCCGGCAGGCGCCGGCGGTCGAGGGCCCGGGCCGTCAGCGCCGCCCGCGCGCTGAGCGCCGCGCCCCACAGCAGCACGCCCCACAGGACGGTCAGGGCGGCGGCCGTCACGACGGGGCTCCGGGCGCGGACAGCCGCCGCAGTCCGCCGTCGCGGGTGCGGGCCGCCTCCCGCAGCGCCTCGGCCACGGGGTGCAGTCGCGCGGCCCAGCCGACCACGTCGGCGGGGTCCAGCCGCTCCGGGTCGCCGACCGGGACGCCGGGCAGCAGGGCGGGAAGGTGCGCGCCGAGGCCGAGCGGCACCCGGAACACGCAGCCGCCCGTGCCGCCGACGGCCGCCAGCCGCACCTCCAGGGCGCCGTCCGCGTACGACGGCTCCACCCGGACCAGGTCCCACCCCGCGGACCGCGCGAGCAACCGCCCGTCGTGCAGGCCGAGTCCGGCGGCCGTCGTGGCGCCCCGGAAGCGCCGGCCGACGCTCAGGTCCACGATGACGTCGAAGAACCGGTTGGGGAAGCGGTGGTACTGCCCGCGCAGCAGGTGGCGGCGGCGGGGCAGCGCCGGGTCGGCGTGCCGGGCCACCCGCACCACCTCCGGCGGGGCGGCGTCGTCCGTCAGCCGCACCCGCAGCTCCAGCGAGGTGTCCAGCGAGAACGAGTAGTCGTCCCCGGTCCGGCGCACGCTGCGCCCGTCCTTGCCGACCTTCACCACCAGGGCGTCGGCGAACACCTGCACCTCGTCGGCCAGCCGGCGGTCGCCGTACTTGTACTCGACGGACCGCAGGACGCCGTCGGCGTGGAAGTTGGCCAGCAGGAGCGGCCGGTCAGGGGTGCGCCGCCCCGGGCCGAACAGGGCGAAGTGGGCGGCGCCGACCAGGGACAGCTTCTGCTGGTTGCGGTCCAGCACCTCCAGCGCGTACCGCTCGGGGTCGGTCACCCCGAACAGCTCGTTGGCGAACGGCGCGTCGAGGTCGGGCGCGTAGACGTACAGGCCGGGCCGGCCGCCGTCGCCCGTCCAGGGGCGGGCGCGCAGTTCCTCGCCGAGCCCGGCACGGTCCTGGAAGGTGTGGAACGAGTAGGCGTGCGGGTAGCCGTCGGGGTCGCGGCGGCCCGGCGGGTGCACGACGACGTGCCGCAGGCAGACGCTGTCGCGCCGCAGGTTGCGCAGGGCGTCGGGCAGGTCGGGGGCGGGGCGCCGGGCGGCCGGGGCCGCGGCGGGCTCCGGGCGGTCCGCGAGGGCGTCCACGAGGGCGGTGCGAAAGCCGTCGACGTGCTCGCGCGTCAGATGCGGCATGGCGTAGAAGTGGTAGAAGAGCCGCTCCTCGACGCGGCCGTCCGGCGCGGTCCAGGGCAGCTTGTTGCCCACCAGGCGGTAGCGGGCGGCGAGTTCGGCCGGCAGCCGGCCGCCGTCCCGGGAGAAGCCCGCCACCAGCACCGGGTTGCCGGGCGCGGGCAGCAGGACGGCGTCCGGATCGGCGGCGCGGACCGCGCCGGCCAGGCGGTCGCGTACGTCGAGGGCCGCGCGGAACACCTCCCGGTAGCCCTCCGCCGCCACCCCGAACACCAGCGACCACAGGGCCGCCGCCATGGCGCCGGAACGCGAGCCGGTGATGGTCTCGTCCACGAAACCCGACATGGGCGCGGGCACGGCCCCGTGCCCGAGCAGCCCCTTGCGGCACAGGAAGACGCCGCAACTGTAGGGCATCAGGCCGGACTTGTGCGGGTCCAGGACGACGGAGTGGACGAAGGGGTGACGGAAGTCGAAGGCGACGTCCGGGTCGGTGAAGGGCAGGATCATCCCGCCGTGGGCGGCGTCCACGTGGTGGAACAGCGGCAGTCCGCCGCCGGACGCGGCGTGCTCCCGCAGCACGTCGCCGATGCGGTCGACGGGGTCGACGAGACCGGTGTTGTAGTACCCGGCGGTGGATACGACGATCACTCCGGTGCGGCCGGGGCGCGCGGCCAGGGCGGCCAGTTCGGCCCGGACCGTCTCCGGTTCCAGCAGCCAGGACGGCCCCGCCGGGCACAGGCGTGGCTCGATGTCCAGGATTTCGGCCGCCTTGGCCACGGAGTGGTGGGTCAGCGCGGACGCGAGGACCACCACCTCGCGGGCGCCGGCCGCCCGCAGCGCGTTGCGGCCGATGCGCAGCCCGGCGAGCGTGCCCTCGTTGGCGCCGCCGGTGACGTAGCCGTCGACGGAGTCGGCGCGCAGCAGCCCGCCGAGCGCGAGGACCGCCTCCCGCTCCAGACGGCGGGTGCCGTGGGTGCCGCCGCCGAACCGGGTGTGCACACCGACGTTGTTGGCGTTGCGCGCGGTGAACCGCTCCAGGGCGTCCAGCGCCAGCGGGTGCGGGGCGGTCATCGCGAACCCGAGCCGCACCGGGTCGCCGGGGGAGTGCCAGCCGGGCACCTCGGCGAGCCGGGCGTCCAGCGCCTGCCTCAACGCGCCTGGAGACAAGGGGGTTTCGGGGAAGGTGTCGGTCTCGGTGGAGCCGTCGTCCAGATCGGGCACGTCAGTCCCCCTCCCGGCGCAGCACGCAGCGCAGCACGGCACGCGGCCCGACGTCGAGGGCGCGGACATAGGTGTGGGTCTCCCCCTGGGGGCGCAGCCCCGCCGCCGCGAAGGCGGCGAGGATCTCCTCGTGGGGCAGCAGCGTCATCGGGACGCCGTCGGGCAGCAGGTACCGGCCCGGCGCGCCGCCCGGCCGCAGCGCCGGGTCCAGGGTGTCGGAGGTGAAGGTGTTCAGGGCCAGCAGTCCGCCCGGGAGCAGGACGCGGGCGATCTCGCCGACCGCCGCCGCCCACTGGTCGCGGTCCACGGCGTTGTGCAGCACGCCGTAGCACACGACCAGCGCGAAGGCCGCGTCCGGGCAGGGCAGCGCGTGGGCGGCGCCCTGGCGGACCATGACGCGGCCCGTCGGGTAGCCGGCGGTCCGGGCGCGGGTGGCGGCGACCATGCCCTGGTGCAGGTCCACCGCGAGGACGTCGTAGCCCCGGTCGAGCAGGGCGAGGGTGTTGCGGCCGCCCCCGCAGCCCAGGTCCAGGGCCGCCCCCGCGACCGGCACGCTCTCCAGCAGCTCGGTCAGGTAGGGCTGGACGGGCAGGGCGCGGAACGCCTCGACGGTGCCGGGTGCGTTCCAGTAGGCCGCGGCGCGGTCGGCGGCGGCGGTCGTCTCGGTCATCGGGTGAACCCCGTCTCCTCGTAGGTGCCGTTGTGCGGCCGCGCGCGCACGACCTCCATGTCGAGCTCGGCGAAGCGGGCCGCGCACCGGTCGGGGTCGCCGGTCAGGGCGAAGAACGCCGGCCCGACGGAGGACAGCGACAGCACGGTCACGGCCTTCTCGTCCCACAGCGGCTCCAGTTCGCGGGCCAGGCCGGTGAGGCCGGGGTAGGAGAAGGAGCAGTTCTCGATGCTGCCCATCCGGAACCGGTAGTCGAAGACCAGCGAGCCGAGCGGGCCCAGGTCGCCGCGGAGCGCGGCGGGCATCGCCTCGTGCAGCATGCGGAACGCGATGGTCGGCGACCAGCGCTCCCCGGTGGCGCGGAAGCGGTCGAAGTGGGCGATCTCGGCGGCCATCAGCGCGTCGGTCGGCTGCTCCTCCCGGCCCCGCGGCACACCGATGACCAGCGACAGGTGCTCGGGGACGTCCACGGCCAGCACCACGGTGCCGCGGCCGGCGACGACCTGCACGCCTCCCGGGTACAGCCCGGAGGCGGCCGACCCGCCGATGCACTGCACCGGCGTCAGCATCCCGGGCAGACTGCCGTGCTCCTCGCCGTGGTTGGCGGTCAGATACGGCAGCAGGTCGGCGCGGTCGACGGGCCGGCCGTACAGGTGGTTGACGGCCGCGGCCACCGCGGCGATCAGACTGCTGCTGGAGCCGAACCCGGCGTGGACGGGCAACGGGTCGCTCTCCACGGCGACTTCGAGGTCACACGGCACACCGAGCGCGGCGCACATGATGCGGGCCGCGTGCGCGACGAGGTCGGGCCGGGCCACGGAGGGGTGCAGCGCCAGGCCCGCGCCGGGGCCCCGGCGCCGTACCCGGACGTGATGGAAGCGGGCGACGGAGAAGACGACCTCGCCGGCGTCGTAGACGAGGTGGCGGTCCTCGGCGATCGCCCCGGGGTGCAGCGCCATGGCGTTGAGCCGGGTGGGGTAGCGGAGGCCGACCTCGGTGGCCGGGGTGAGGGGGCCGACGGGCGCGGTCAGCGGATGGTGCACGGTGCCGGGCGCGAACGGTGCGAACATGGGTGTCATCTCTCCTCGCCGCCGCCGGCGGCGGCGCACGCGTCGGTCAGGAGCCGGTGGCGGGCCAGCGTCAGTTCGGCCAGCCGGTCCAGGGAGTCGGTGGTGTAGCCGCCGCTGCCCAGCGACCCGTCGGGCCGGATGGCCATGTTGGCCTTCGCGAGCTGCACGTGCGGCAGCCTGAAGCGCAGCAACTCCTGCGTCAGACGCCGCAGTTCGGTCAGGGTGCGGACGACCGCCGGGGTGCCGGGGGAGTGCCGGCCGGCTTCCTCGACGAGGCGGGGCAGCAGCGGGCGGTGGCGGCGCGCCGCGTCGGCCGCGTCCCGGTAGGCGGCGGGCAGGTACGGCAGGTTCTCGCGCAGGTACCCCTCGTACCACTCCTCCCGAGGGTCGCCCGGCTCCGGCCGCAGCAGCGCCACGTCCACCAGCAGCGGCGTCATCTGGGCGCCGCCCGGGGCGTAGAGCACCTGCCCGCCGACGGTCATCGGCGGGAAGTAGGGCCGCATCTCGTAGGAGAACGTCCGCGGGGTGATGGTGCGTTTGACCGACAGCAGGCTCTGGGCGAACACCGTGAATCCGGCCGTGGCCTCGGCCAGCAGCCCGGGGAGCGACGGGTCGTGCACCGCCGCAGGCAGCGCTTCCGTCAGCGCGTCCACGGCGGGGCGCAGCGCGACGCCCGCGGTGCGGACCTCGCGGATGAACAGCTCCTCCTCCGGCAGTTCGGTGAAGGAGCGCGGGGCGGTCTCGGGGTTGCGCAGCGCGTAGGTGTAGACGCTGTCGCGCGGTACCTCCTCGGTGACGGCGCCCAGTTTCAGCAGGAGTTCCTCCGCGCCGGGCAGGGTGCGGTAGTCGACGCCGTGGCGTTCGAGGGAGGCGAGGGCGAAGCCGAGGTCGCGCAGGGCAGCGCCGGCGGTGACCGGGTCGCGTACGGCGCCCTCCGCGCGGCTCGTCCACTCCCGGGCGAGCGCGGTCAGGCCGGCGATGTCCGCCGCGCGGTTGAGGGCGGGCAGTCGGGGTGCGTCGCGGGCGGCGTCGAGCGGGTCCGACGCGGCGACGGCGCGGTCGAGGTCGCGCATGGGCAGGGCGAGTCCGGGCATCACGTTCTCCCAGTTCACGGGCGCGGTCAGGGCAGGGACGGCGCCCAAGGCGGGGTCTGCGGTGGGGTGTCGGGTGAAAGTCGGGGGGCGGGCCGGGGTCAGAGGCGGCCGACGAGTTCGCCCAGGTGCCGTACGCGGCGTGCGGCCGGCGCCGGCGGCGTGGCCGAGCGGGGCGCGTCGGTCACCCAGACGGCGGGCAGCCCGGCGGCCCGGGCGGCGGCCAGACCGGCGTAGGAGTCCTCGACCGCCAGGGCGCGGCGGGTGCCGGTCCGCGCGGCGGCGACCGCGCGGAGGTAGGCGTCGGGCGCGGGTTTGGCCCGTACGCCGGGGCCCGCGCAGGTCACGGCGGTGAAGTGCGGGCGCAGCCCGAGCCTGCCGAGGTGGCCTTCCACCCAGTCGGGCGCGTTGCCGGAGGCGACGGCGAGGGTGTGGCCGCGCTCCCGGCAGTACGCGAGGAAGGAGCGCACCCCGGCCTTGGCGTCGGTGCGGTCCGCCAGCGCGCGGTTACGGCGCTCGAACTCGTCCCACAGCGCCCGGGCTTGTCGCCGTCCGGCCGCGACGGCCAGCCGGCGGGCCAGCGCGGCGCGGTCGAGGGTGCGGTCGGCCCGCACGGTGAGGACGCGCCGCAGACCGGGCGCGGCCTCGCGCAGCAGCTCCCGCCAGACGGCGACGCCGATGCGTTCCGTGTCGAGCAGCACTCCGTCGAAGTCCAGGACGATCAGCCGACCGTCCGCGCCGGAGCGCGCCTCCCCCGTCCTCAGCACACTTCCCCCTGTGCGCGGCGGCCCCGGTGCGATACGCGCACGCGTCGTCGACCCGGAACCGCGTCATTAGTCTGGACCAATGACACTAGGTTGCGGCGGACACCCCGTCAACAGTCGTCTTCACCCCCGTGACCTGGACGTTCGGGCCGCGACCGGGCCGATGTGTGACAAGCGTGACGATCTCCGGGACCCGCCCGGCGGGTGTGCCGCGGGGCGGGTCCGTGGGGACGGCGAGGGCACGGCCTACGGGTGCGCGGCCTCCGGCGCGGGCAGCAGACGCGCGGCCAGGGCCGTCGAGGGCAGTCGCGGGTGGAGGTAGACCTGTTCGCCGCGGGCCCGGGTCTCGCGGCGGAGGCGGCGCAGGGCCGCCGCCGCCTCGTCGTGGCGGCCGGCGTGGTGCAGGGCGTCGGCGAGGAGCCCCAGGTGCAGGGGGAGGCGGATGAGGGTGCCGGAGGCGTCCAGCCCCGAGACCGCCGAAGTGACGAGGGCGATCCCGGCGTCCGCCGCGCCGGTGTGCGCGAGGGCCCAGCCCTCGCAGACCGACAGCATGTGCTTCCAGTACCGCAGCCCGTACCGGTCCGCGACGACACGGCCGCGCCGCCCGGAGCGGTGCGCCGTCTCCACGTCACCCTCCAGACCGGCCAGGATCCCGTCCACGTAGAGCGCGAACGCCTGGTCGTTGGGGCGGCTGTCGTGCCGGGTGACGTCGAGGAGTTCGGCGCGGCGGACCGCCGCCGCGTCGTCGTCGCCCAGGAACCAGCGGGTGAAGGCGTCGTACGAGCGGCAGGAGACCCGCGGATCGTGCTGGAAGAGGCGCGCCACCTGCCGGGCCCCCTCCCCGCCCAGCGCGTCGGCCCGCACCACCGCCGCCTCCAACTCGCCCAGCGCCTCCGGGAGTCGGCCGCGCACGTGCAGCACGATGCCCCGGCCGTAGCGGGCGCCCAGGAAGGCGACCGGGTCCTGCGGCGTGCCCGGCATCGCGCGGAGCCGGTCCGAGAAGCCCAGCGCGCCGTCGTACCGGCCCGTCACCAAGTGCGCGGTGCACAGCGACCACAGGGCCGTCGGCTCGTCCCGGGCCCCGGTGACGGGGTTCAGATCCCGGCTGCGGGTGAACGCCGCTTCCGCGTCCGCGTCACCGTAGCCGCGCGTGGTCGCCAGCATCTGGCCGAGCTGGATCTGCAGCTGCCGTTCCAGCACGGGCGCGGCGGGGTCGTCGGGCGGCAGCAGCCGCAGCAGGTCGATGGCGCGCCGCAGCCACATCTCCGCCCGCTCGTACGCCAGTCGCAGCTCGGCGTCGTCCGCCGCGCGGCACAGGGCGGGCAGCACCCGGGCCGGCGCCAGGACCCGCGAACCCTCCCACGCGTGGTGCGCCGACTGCTCCACCGCGTCGTGCCGGCCGCCCGGACGGGCGGCGAGGGTCTCCGCGATCCGGGCGTGCAGCCGCACGCGTCGGCCCCGGTCGAGCTCGCCGTAGAGTGTCTCGCGCACCAGGGCATGGGTGAACCGCAGCGTGCCGGGGCCCGCCGGATCGCCCGACAACAGCTGCGCACGCAGGGCCGGTTCGAGGTGGTCGCCCGCCGCCCGGCCGTGGCCGGACACCTCCGCCAGCAGCTCCGGATCGATCTCCGAGCCGATCACGGCACACAGGCGGAGCAGGTCGCGCGTGGTGTCCGGCAGCGCCGCGAACCGCTGCGTCAGCACCTCCCGAGCCCCCGACGGGACGCGCGTGAACAACTGCCGTACGGCCTGCGGGTCGTGGAGCCGGGCCGGGTCGCCCAGCAGGGACATCAGCTGGTGGACGAAGTACGGGTTGCCCTTGCTGCGCTCGTGCAGGCGCTGGACGGTCTCGGCGGGCACGCCGGGCCCGGACGCCACGGAGACCAGCAGGGACACGGCCTCCTCGGGGAGACCGTGCAGCCGGATGCTCTCCGTACGCGGGCTCCACAGCGTCTCGCCGAGCGCCTCGCCCAGCTCCGGATCGCTCTCCAGCTCCCAGGTCCGCGTGGTGATCACGATGCCGAGGCGCCGGCCGTTCAGCCGGCTCGCCAGCAGGCGCAGCAGTTGGAGCGAGGGGGCGTCGACCCAGTGCAGGTCCTCCAGCAGGAGCAGCAGCGGGGCCTCGTCCGCCAGCGACAGCAGCGCCTCGCAGACCGCGTCGTACGTGCGGAAGCGGTCCGGTGCCACCTCCGGGTGCCGGTCGTGGCGGCCGGCGGCGTCGGACGCGCTGTCGAGTACGGGGAGGAGGCGGTCGCCGAACCGTTCCCGCACGGTACGGAACCCCTCCGGCCGGGAGGCCGCCACCTGGCGCAGCACCTGCGTCCACAGCCAGTACGGCGGGGCGCCCGGGCCGGAGAAGCAGTAACCCCATACGGCCTCCACGCTGGTGTGGGGGAGCCGTTGGGCGACTTCCGACAGCAGGCGCGACTTGCCGATCCCGGGCTCCCCGAGCACCGCCGCGACCCGGCCCTTGCCCGCGAGCACGTCGGCTACGAGGATGCGCAGCGCCGCCAGCTCCCGGTCCCGGCCGACGAACGCCCGGCGGCCGGGCGTGGCGGACGGCGCGGGGGCCGGGACACCCGGCGCGAGCGGCGGGGTCGTCGGCGGGTGCCGCTCCGGGG
>NZ_JBPQTX010000256.1:0-10294 GCF_051386555.1 Streptomyces sp. URMC 126 | reverse complement strand
GGTGGGCGACCGCGGGGGGGGGGGGGGCCGGCCCCCGCGAGAAACGGTGAAAGGGCGGGACAGGGGCAAACCGAAACCCCCGGGACCGACCACGGTCCCGGGGGTTTCGGCAGTGCTCAGCGCGAGATCAGCGCTTCGCCTTCGAAGCGGGCTTCCGCTTGCCCTGAGCAGGCGTCTTCTTGGCGCCGCCCTTGGCGGCGGCGGGCTTCGCACCGGTCTTGGCAGCGGCCGGCTTGGCCTCCGCGTTCGCCGTGGCCGGCTTGGCCTCCGCCTTCGCGGCGGCCGCCTTCGCCTCGGCCTTGACCGCCGGCTTCGCCTCGGCGACCTTCGCCGCCGCCTCCGCGAACTCCGGATCCACCTCGCGCCCCGGCGTCATCAGGTTGAACTTGGTGATCGCGAACCGGAACACGAAGTAGTAGATCGCGGCGAAGCCCAGACCCACCAGGATCAGCGCCCACGGCTTGCTCGCGATGCCCCAGTTGAGGACGAAGTCCACCGCGCCGGCGGAGAAGCCGAAGCCGTCCTTCATGCCGAGCGCCCAGGTCAGGGCCATGGAGACACCGGTCAGCACCGCGTGGATCGCGTACAGCACCGGCGCGACGAACATGAACGTGAACTCGATCGGCTCGGTCACACCGGTGACGAACGCGGTGAGCGCGAGCGAACCCATCATGCCGCCGACGACCTTGCGGTTCTCGGGGCGGGCGCAGTGCACGATCGCCAGGCAGGCGGCCGGCAGGGCGAACATCATGATCGGGAAGAAGCCGGTCATG
Source organism: Streptomyces sp. URMC 126 (assembly GCF_051386555.1). Classification (NCBI taxonomy): domain Bacteria; kingdom Bacillati; phylum Actinomycetota; class Actinomycetes; order Kitasatosporales; family Streptomycetaceae; genus Streptomyces; species Streptomyces sp. URMC 126. The sequence continues at coordinate 9,521 of NZ_JBPQTX010000256.1, read as the reverse complement.
AACTGGCCCGCGGACGGGTCCTTGGCGAGGAAGCGGGCGATGTCGCCGTTGACGGTGCCCTTGGGGCCGTCGAAGGAACCGGCCTGGAACCACGGGAAGGAGTTGAGCAGGTGGTGCATGCCGATCGGGATCAGACCGCGGTTGGCGACACCGAAGATGCCCGCGCCGACGGCGCCGGAACCGACCAGCCACTCACCGAAGTTGTGCAGACCCGTGCCGAGGACCGGCCAGATGTAGCCGAAGACGATGCCGATGAGCAGACCCGCGAAGGACGACAGGATCGGCACCAGCCGGCGGCCGCCGAAGAAGCCCGCCCAGTCCGGCAGCTTGGTCCGGTAGAAGCGCTGGTAGAGCAGCGCGACCACCAGGCCCATGACGATGCCGCCGAGCACCTTGGCGTCGACGGTCTGCTCGACCAGGGCGACCTTGTGGTCGACCACCGCCTCCTTCTTGGGGAGGCTGCTGTCGGTGAAGGTGCCGAGCACCTTCTGGAAGACCAGGTAGCCGGCGACGGCGGCCAGCGCGGTCGAGCCGTCCGACTTCTTGGCGAAACCGATGGCGACACCCACGGCGAACAGCAGCGCCATGTTGTCGAGGATCGCGCCGCCACCGGCCGACAGGAACTGGGCGATCTTGTTCAGGAAATGCGGGAACGACGCCTTGCCCAGCATGTCGTCCTGGCCCAGGCGGACCATCAGCGCCGCTGCGGGCAGCACCGCGACCGGCAGCATGAGGCTGCGGCCGATACGCTGGGCCACAGCCATCGCGCTTTTGCCGAAGCCCTTTTTCTCGGCCGCTGAGGCGCTAGCCGTACTCATCGGATTCCTCCAGGTGCGGCGGGCGCTCGGAGATCGGGCGACGCGCCCTCTGGATGTGCCCGCTGAAAACGCTGAAACTTATGGTCTACACCACTTGGTGGTTTAGACCTGTTGTAGCACGTGAAGCGGGCATAAAGGAATCCGTCAATGACGGTGGGGTGCGACACACGGGACGTGTGGGGCGAATCACATCATGGCTGCCCCGTTCGGCCCTTTACTCCCCCTACGTCCCCCCGCCCTTGGCGGCGCCCTCCACCTGCCTCCCCTTCAGTCTCACTCGGTCTTCTCCCGCTCCATCTCCCGGGCGACCTCCTCCGGCTCCCGGCCCGGCGTCGGCAGGTCGAACCGCGTGATGGCGAAGCGGAAGACCGCGTAATAGACGACGGCGAACCCGAACCCGATCGGAATGATCAGCCACGGCCGCGTCGCCAGCCCCCAGTTGATCACGTAGTCGATCAGCCCGGCCGAGAAGCTGAAGCCGTCGTGCACACCGAAGGCCCAGCTCACCGCCATCGACACCCCCGTGAGCAGCACGTGCACCGCGTACAGCGCCGGCGCGATGAAGAGGAACGAGTACTCGATCGGCTCGGTGATGCCGGTGACGAACGACGTCAGGCCGACCGACAGCATCATGCCGCCGACGACCTTCCGGTTCTCGGGGCGGGCGCAGTGTGTGATCGCCAGCGCCGCGGCCGGCAGGGCGAACATCATGATGGGGAAGAAACCGGTGGTGAACTGGCCGGCCGACGGGTCGCCGGCGAGGAAGCGGTTGATGTCGCCGTGCACCACGGTCCCGTCCGGCTTGGTGTAGTCGCCGAACTGAAACCACATGAACGTGTTCAGGAACTGGTGCAGCCCGACCACCAGCAGCGCCCGGTTCGCCACTCCGAAGACGCCCGAGCCCGTCTCGCCGAGGTCCGACAGCCATTGGCTGAAACTCGTCAGCGCGTCGCCGATCGGCGGCCACACCCACAGGCAGACCACCGCGAAGACCAGCGCGACGAACGACATCATGATCGGGACGAGCCGCCGACCGTTGAAGAAGCCCAGCCAGTCCACCAGCCGCACCCGGTGGAAGCGGACCCAGAACCAGGCGCTCAGCAGGCCGATCACGATGCCGCCGAAGACCCCGGGATTCTGGTAGCCGGCGAGCGTCGCCGCGCCCGATCCGGAGACGCAGACGCCGCTCCACAGCCCCGCCCCCGCGAACTTCGCCGTCTGCGGGCAGTCCTCGGGGAACTGGTGCAGCACCGAGAAGTAGACGAGGAAGGCCACGACCGCCGCCAGCGCCGTCGAGCCGTCCGCCTTCTTGGCCATGCCGATGGCCACGCCCACGCAGAAGAGCAGCGGCAGCCCGAGCGCCGAGTCGAGCAGCGCGCCGCCCGCCCCGGCGAACACCTTGGCGACGTCCGTCCAGCCCAGGCCGTCGGCGCCGAAGACGTCGGGCTGGCCCAGCCGGTTGAGGATGCCGGCGGCGGGCAGCACCGCGATCGGAAGCTGGAGGCTGCGCCCCATCTTCTGCAGGCCCCCGAGGAAGCCCTGCCACGGCTTCCGCCGGGGTGGTGCGGTGGCCTCCGCGCTCATCTGCGTCCTCCCGGCTGGCATACTGGTGTAGACCACTTAGGGGTGTGATTCCGGGCATCCGGAAGGCGGCGCCCGGTGGCCGCCATCTTTCGCCAGATGACGGACATACGCCCACGTAATTGGTCTGAACGTGGGTTAACGTGGGAAAGCCGGTCGGCGGGACCGCCGAGGGCCGAGACAACAGGAGTGCACATGGCCAGCAAGGCAGAGAAGATCGTCGCCGGTCTCGGCGGGCTCGACAACATCGAGGAGATCGAGGGCTGCATCACCCGTCTCCGCACCGAGGTCAACGACCCCGAGCTGGTCGACGAGGCCGCCCTCAAGGCCGCCGGCGCCCACGGCGTCGTGAAGATGGGCACCGCTATCCAGGTCGTCATCGGCACCGACGCCGACCCGATCGCCGCGGAGATCGAAGACATGATGTGAGCCGCTGAGGCTCCGGGCCGCCCCGGCGGCCTGTTCGAAGGGCCCTGTTCCGGCCACTCGCGCATCGGCGCGGGTGAACCGGAACAGGGCCCTTCGCGATCCCGATAGGCTCATCACCATGTCTCGCATCGACGGCCGCACGCCCGACCAGCTTCGCCCCGTGACCATCCAGCGCGGCTGGAGCAAGCACGCAGAGGGCTCCGTCCTCGTCTCCTTCGGCGACACCAAGGTCCTCTGCACCGCCAGCGTCACCGAGGGCGTCCCCCGCTGGCGCAAGGGCAGCGGCGAGGGCTGGGTCACCGCCGAGTACGCGATGCTGCCCCGCGCCACCAACACCCGCGGCGACCGCGAATCCGTCCGCGGCAAGATCGGCGGCCGCACGCACGAGATCTCCCGCCTCATCGGCCGCTCCCTGCGCGCCGTCATCGACTACAAGGCGCTCGGCGAGAACACCGTCGTCCTCGACTGCGACGTCCTCCAGGCCGACGGCGGCACCCGTACCGCCGCCATCACCGGCGCCTACGTCGCCCTCGCCGACGCCGTCGCCTGGGCCCAGCGCAAGAAGCTCGTCAAGCACGGCCGCCACCCCCTGACCGGCACCGTCTCGGCCGTCAGCGTCGGCATCGTCGGCGGCGTCCCGCTCCTCGACCTCTGCTACGAGGAGGACGTCCGCGCCGAGACCGACATGAACGTCGTCTGCACCGGCGACGGCCGCTTCGTCGAGGTCCAGGGCACCGCCGAGGCCCAGCCCTTCGCCCGCGCCGAGCTCGACGCCCTCCTCGACCTCGCGGTCAAGGGCTGCGCCGACCTCGACGCCGCCCAGCGCGCGGCGCTCGAACAGACCCTGTAGCCGACGCGAAGCCGTGGCTACCATGCTGGGGGCGCGGCGAGGAGGCCGTGCCCCCAGCGACCACGGGCAGCACGCCCACCGGAGGGGAAACCGCGCATGGCCCCGCGCCACCACCGCCCGCGCCGCACCACCGCCGCCGCGGCCCTCGCCGCGGCGGTCCTCGCGCTGCCCGTCGTGACGGCCTGCTCCCAGGCGCGGGCCGCCGCCGACTGCGGCGCCCTCGCCAAGGACCTGCGCCGCGACGTGGCGGACCTGCGGCGCACCATCGCCGACGACTCCAAGGACCCGCAGAGCGCCCAGGAGTTCATCGACAAGATCAACCGGGACCTGGGCGAGATCACCCGCAGGACCGACACCGGCACCCGGGACGGCGACGTGGCGGTCAAGGACGCGGTGGGCGCGGTCACCGCGGCCGTGGACGACATCCAGGACAGCGTCGGCGACGGCGAGCGCCCCGACGTCGCGCCCCTCACCAAGGCGGCCGGCTCGCTGACCACGGCCTGCGCCAAGGGCTGAGCGCCGCCCGGCGGCCGGGGGCGGGACAAGACGGGCCGGCACGCGACCCCGTCGTGACCGGCGGGATAATCGGGACCCATGAAGCGCCTGATCCTCGCCACCCGCAACGCCCACAAGGTCACCGAACTGCGCTCGATCCTCACCGGAGCCGGCCTCGACCTCGAACTGGTGGGCGCCGACGCCTACCCCGAGATCCCCGACGTCAAGGAGACCGGCGTCACCTTCGCCGAGAACGCCCTGCTCAAGGCGCACGCCCTGGCCCAGGCCACCGGCCTGCCCGCCGTCGCCGACGACTCCGGCCTCTGCGTGGACGTCCTGGGCGGCGCCCCCGGCATCTTCTCGGCCCGCTGGGCGGGCCGGCACGGCGACGACAAGGCCAACCTGGACCTGCTGCTCGCCCAGCTCTCCGACATCGACGCCCCGCACCGCGCCGCGCACTTCGCCTGCGCCGCCGCCCTGGCCCTCCCGGACGGCACCGAGCGGGTGGTCGAGGGACGGCTGCGCGGCACGCTCCGCCACGAGCCCGCCGGCGCCGGCGGCTTCGGCTACGACCCGATCCTCCAGCCCGACGGCGAGACCCGCACCTGCGCCGAGCTGACCGCCGACGAGAAGAACGCCATCAGCCACCGCGGCCAGGCCTTCCGCGCCCTGGTACCGGTGGTGCGGGAGCTGCTGGGCTGACGCCCGCGACCCCTGGGCCCCGGGTATACGCCGACGGCCCGGCTCGCATGATCGCGAGCCGGGCCGTCGGCGTCAGTGCGCCCGGTCGGATTCGAACCGACAAACACGACCACCTAAAGATCGCCGCTCAGCCCTTGGCGTACGGGCGCCGGTGCCGTGCCTACTGTACTGGGCCGAGCCGGGCGCGGGAGAGGAGAGTCCGGCCATGCTCCGCGGGCCGGCGGGCGCCCTCCGCTCCGTACGGCGTCCGGAGCGGGGCCCGGTGACGGAGCGTCGGCGGGCCGGCCGCGAACGGCGCGAGGACGGGGCCGCCGGGGAACACCCGTTCCCGGTGCGGCGAACGCGCGTGCGGCGCGTCACACCCGTCCGTCCCGCCGCGAACCGGTCGTCCCCGGAAGGGAACGCGACCTCCGAATTACCCGTCCCTCACACCGGGGGAGAGGCGGGCGTACCGCGCGGCCGCCCCGCGAGCCGGCCGATCCGGTCGTTCTCGTCGACCGCCCCCCGAACGTCCGCCCGCGGCCCGACCGAGGAAGAGAGTCCGATGACCGACCGTGCCGAGCCCCGCCGGCGGGTCCGCGTGCGCACCCTCCTGGGGCTGTCCGGCGGGGTCGCGGCGCTGGTCCTCGGGGGCGTGTGGCTGGGGCAGGGGGCGGACCGGGCGAACGCCGTGTCCGACGCGCCGCAGACGACGCGGGCCAAGAAGGAGCAGCAGGAACAGCGGGACCGGTCCAAGGCCTCGGCCGAACTGGCCCCGGGCGCCGCCCAGGAGTTGCCGGGCGTGCGCGACTGCGGTTACGGCGAGCTGCTGCTCGAGCCGAAGATCATCACCCTGAGCTGTGCCAACGGCGGCGCGGTGGCGAGCGACATCGAGTGGGACGCGTACGCGGCGGACAAGGCCGAGGGCGACGGCGTGGTGCTCGTGTCCAGCGGCGCGAACGGCTCGGCGCGGACGTCGTTCCCGGCGCGGCTGACGCTCTCCCGGCCGCGGAAGATCGACGGCATGCTGGCGTTCACCTCGGTCGAGGTGGTCTACACGGGACTCACCCCGGCCGGGAAGACGACCGAGACGTACTCGATCACGTGATGGGCATCCGTGGCCGGATCGCGCTGGCGATCTCCTCCGTCACCGCGCTGGCGGTCGTGCTGCTCGGCGTGGCCGTGCACCACGTCTCCGGTCTCGAACGGGACCGCCAGGCGCGGGCCCAGCAGGACCGGCTGCTGAGCTCCGCCCTCCAGCTCTACCAGCGGGAGGGGCAGGTGACGCTGAACGCGCAGCTGGACGACGCGGCGCTGCCGGCGCCGCTGGCCAAGGCGGTGGGGAAGGGGCGTTCCGGGACGTACATCAGCGGCGGCGAGGACCCCCGGGTGTGGGCGGCGACGGGCGTCGGCTCCGGCAAGGTGCTGTCCGTCTCGGCGTCCTACCCCAAGCGGGACGCGTTCCAGCGCGCCCTGGACTGGGCGCTGTTGCTGGCGGGCGCGGTGACGGTGGTGCTGATGGCGGTGGTGAGCTGGTTCGTGGCCCAGGGCCTGTCCCGGCGGCTGCGGCTGAGCGCGGCCGAGGCGCGCCGGATCGCGGCGGGCGAGGCGCCCTCGGGCGGCTCCGCGCCGGCCGGCGGCGACGAGGTGGCGGAGCTGGAGCGCTCGGTGCGGGCGATGGCGACGGCGCTGGCGGCCCGGGTGGACGCGGAGCGCGAGTTCACCGCCGACGTGGCGCACGAGCTGCGGACGCCGGTGGCGGGCCTGGTGGCCTCGGCGGAGCTGCTGCCGCACCCGCGCGCGGTCGAGATGGTGCGGGAGCGGGCGCAGACGCTGCGGGCGCTGGTCGAGGACCTGCTGGAGGTCTCCCGGCTGGACGCGGGGGTGGAGAGCGCCCAACTGGACGCGGTGGAGCTGCCGTCGCTGGTCCGGGGCGTGGTCAAGCGGGCGCGCGGCCAGCGCGGGGTGGACGACGTGGCGGTCGAGGTGGTCGGCGAGGGCCGCATCGTGGCGACGGACGCCCGCCGGGTGGAGCGGATCCTGGTGAACATCCTGGCCAACGCGGCGAAGCACGGGAAGCCGCCGATCGAGGTGCGGGTGGAGGGCACCCGCATCGTCGTCCGCGACCACGGCTCCGGCTACCCGCCTGAGCTGGTCAGCCAGGGGCCGCGGCGGTTCCGTACCGCCGCCCCCGAGCGGGGCACCGGGCACGGGCTGGGCCTGACGATCGCCGTGGGCCAGGCGGCGGTGCTCGGCGCCCGGCTGGAGTTCGGCTCGGCGGAGGGCGGCGGCGCGCAGGCCGTCCTCGACCTGCCGGAGGCCGAGGACGAGCCGGAGGACCGGCCCGTGGTGCGCGGTGAGGGGGCGTACGACCGGTGACGGCCGGCGGGCCGCGCGCCCCCTCGGTGCCTCAGAGCCCCAGGTCCTTGATGATCTTCGCGACGTGGCCGGTGGCCTTGACGTTGTACAGCGCGCGCTCGACCTTGCCCTCCTCGTCGACGATCACGGTGGAGCGGATGACGCCGGTCACGGTCTTGCCGTAGAGCTTCTTCTCGCCGAAGGCGCCGTACGCCTCCAGCACCTTCTTCTCGGGGTCGCCGACCAGGGTGACCCGCAGTTCCTCCTGCTCGCGGAACTTCGCGAGCTTCTCCGGCTTGTCGGGCGAGACGCCGATGACGTCGTAGCCGTGGCCCGCGAGGAACTCCAGGTTGTCCGTGAAGTCGCAGGCCTGCTTGGTGCAGCCGGGGGTGAGGGCGGCGGGGTAGAAGTAGACGATGACCTTGCGGCCCTTGTGGTCGGCGAGGGAGACGGGCCGGCCGTCCGCGTCCGGCAGGATGAAGGCGGGGGCGGTGTCGCCGGGCTGGAGTCGCTCGCTCATGGTTCTCCTGTGCTTCGGGGCGGTGGGCGGGTCTGCCGGTGCCCGAGCCTAACGACCCCTTCGACCGGAGGGCGGGCCCACCGGGGGTGCCATGGGGCGGGGCGCCGAGCGAACTGACAGACTGTTGTCATCACTCGTCATCACTCTTATGAGACTACGGAGGCAGCGCGGTGCCGGAAGCCAGGACCCCTGCTCAGATCGAGGCGGACATCGCCCGCAGGCGCAGTGAGCTCGCCGTGACGCTCGACGAGATCGGTGTGCGGATGCACCCCAGCACCATCATCGGCGACGCGAAGGCGAAGGCGGCCTCGAAGGTGGACCACACCCTCGGGCGGGCCTGTGCGATCGCGAACCGGGTCGTCTCGGACGTACGGGCGCAGTTCATGACGGACGAGGGCGTCCCGCGCCTGGAGCGGATCGTTCCGGCGGCGATGCTGGCCGTCGGCGTGGTCGGCCTGCTGACGGTCTCCTCGCGCCGCGGCAAGCACAAGAAGTAGCGCGGACGCCACGGGTCGTCGCGCCCGTACGGGACCGGCCGCGCGCGGTCCCGTACGGCGCCCGCCCGTCGCCGCCGGTGACGGGCGGGACGCGGTCCGTGGCGGTACGGGGGACAGCCGGGGCTCCTCATGGCGGAAGCCGCCCCGGAGCCCCGGGAACCCTTCCCGGTGTGGTCTCACGGGCCCGCCCGGCCGGGTACGGTCGTGGCGTGCGTACGAACACGACCCACGACAAGCTGCCCATCCGGATGCTCCACGACCGTGTGCTGGTCCGGACCGACATCCCCGAGGGCGAGCGCCGCTCCAGCGGCGGCATCGTCATTCCCGCGACGGCGGCGGTGGGCCGCCGGCTGGCCTGGGCGGAGGTCGTGGCCGTGGGCCAGAGCGTGCGCACGGTGGAGCCGGGCGACCGGGTGCTCTACGACCCCGAGGACCGCGCCGAGGTCGAGGTCCGCGGCGTGGCCTACGTGCTGATGCGCGAGCGCGACCTGCACGCGGTGGCGGCCGAGCGGCTGGAGGGGTCGGACGACTCCACCGGGCTGTACCTGTAGCCGCACCGCGCCGGACCACCCCCGAACGTCGCCGCCGGACCGTACCCCGCGGCCGTTTGCTACCGTCGGAAGGACCCCGACGAGACGCGCCGTACCGGGTCAGGACAAGACGACGCACCCCCTGAGAAGCGATTCCACGGAGGTGCCCCCATGGCATGGGTCCTGCTCGTCGTCGCCGGCCTGCTCGAAGTCGGCTGGTCGGTCGGTATGAAGTACTCCGACGGTTTCACCCGGCTCTGGCCGAGCGTCTTCACGGTCGCCGGGATCGTCGCCAGCATGCTGCTGCTCTCCCGGGCCGCCCGGACGCTGCCGATCGGCACGGCCTACGGCGTGTGGGTCGGCATCGGCGCGGCGGGCGCCGCCGTGCTCGGCATGACGGTGCTGGGCGAGCCGGCCGGCGCGGCCCGGATCCTCTTCGTCGTCCTGCTGCTGGTGGCCGTGGTCGGCCTCAAGGCGACGTCCGGCCACTGACGGCCTCCCCGGACGGAACGCGCGATGCCCCGGCCCTTCCCGGGGCCGGGGCATCGCGCCGTCGGATCGGCAGCCGCGCCGGATCAGTAGTCGTACCCCAGCAGGTCGTGGTCGTTCGTCCGGTTCTCCCGCCCCGGGTTCGGCCCCAGGGTGATGATCGGCAGCGAGGGCGGCCCGGTGGGCTCCGGCGGCTCCGGCGGGAACGACGGGCGCACCGGACGCGACGGGGGCGCGGTCGTCGGGGGCCTGCGCGGGGGCGCGGTGGTGGAC
>NZ_JBPQTX010000255.1:0-10314 GCF_051386555.1 Streptomyces sp. URMC 126 | reverse complement strand
GCCTGCCGGGGCGGGAGGGGCGTCCGTCCGGCGGGGAAGTGCCCGGAACGACCGGTTCGACCCTTGCGCCCGGAGGCGCCCGGTCGAATACTCCCTCACCAGTGCTTGTCAGGGGCACGGCGTAAGCGGAACGTGTCGTGCCGCGCTCCGCGCCGTGCCGCGCCCTTCGTGGCCCCGCTCCTCCGGGAGGACACCAGCGTGACGAACCAGCGCTCCGCCCGCCCTGCCGCCGTCCCCTCCGCTCCTTCCGCTTCTTCCGTTCCTTCCGTTCCTTCAGCTTCGTCCGTCAGGAGAGCCGTCGCCCTCGCCGCCGGTCTGCTCGCCGTCTCCGCCCTCACCGCCGCCCCCGCCGGGGCGGCGGCCGGCGCACCGGCGGTACCGTCCGCCGCCCGGCTCGCCGCGCTGAGCGCCGCGATCGGGGAGGCCGACGTCCCGGGTACCGCCTGGGCGGTCGACGAGCGGTCCCACGAGGTGGTCGTCACCGCCGACGCGACCGTCCCGGCCGAGGGCGTCGACAGGATCAGACGGGCGGCCGGCCCCGGCTCCGACGCGATACGCGTCGAACGCGCCCCCGGCGCCTTCCGCCCGCTGATCGCCGGCGGCGACGCGGTGCACGCCGGCACCTGGCGCTGCTCGGCGGGCTTCAACGTCCGCAAGGGCACCACGTACTACTTCCTCACCGCAGGCCACTGCACCGAGGGCAAGCCCGCCTACTACGTCGACGCCCGGCACCGCACGGCCGTCGGCCCCACCGTCGGCAGCACCTTCCCCGGCGCCGACCACGGCCTCGTGCGCTACGCCAACGGCTCGCTGCCCCACCCGAGCGCCGTCGACCTCTACGACGGCGGCTCCCAGCGCATCACCTCCGCGGCCACGCCCCGCGTCGGGCAGAGCGTCCGCCGCAGCGGTTCCACCACCGGGGTGCGCGACGGCCGGGTCACCGGCCTGAACGTCACGGTCAACTACGGCGACGGCCAGGTCGTCCGCGGCCTGATCAAGACGGACGTCTGCGCGGAGCCCGGCGACAGCGGTGGCGCGCTCTTCTCCGGCACCACCGCGCTGGGCCTGGCCTCCGGCGGCAGCGGTGACTGCCGCAGGGGCGGGACGACCTTCTACCAGCCGGTGGTGGCGGCGCTCGACGCTTATGGCGTCCGGCTGTTCTGAGGCGGTTCGGGCCGTCTTTCCTGTTTTTGTCCGGCCGGCGGCTTCGGGATGCGGGCTGCGGTCCGGTCGGTGCGCCCGGGCCCCGCCCCGCCCCCGGGCCTCCGTGGTCCGGGGCTCGACCCCGTGCCCGGCCGGGCATACCGTGGACATATCACCTGTCGTGGGACACAGGGGGCCGTGATGGTCGAAGACCTCGTGGTGGCGGCCGTGGCCGCGGCGTCCGCCGGAGCGGTGTACCTGATGGCGGCGGCCCGAGTGATCAAGCAGTACGAACGCGGTGTCGTGCTACGCCTGGGCCGGCTGCGCAGCGAGGTCCGGGCGCCGGGCCTCACCATGATCATTCCGGGCGTGGACCGGCTCCGCAAAGTGAACATGCAGATCGTCACCCTGCCCGTCCCCGCCCAGGAGGGCATCACCCGGGACAATGTGACCGTCCGGGTCGACGCCGTCGTCTACTTCAAGGTCGTCAACGCGGCCGAGGCCGTCATCCAAGTCGAGGACTACCGTTTCGCGGTCTCGCAGATGGCCCAGACCTCGCTGCGGTCGATCATCGGCAAGAGCGACCTGGACGACCTGCTGTCCAACCGGGAGAAGCTCAACCAGGGCCTGGAGCTGATGCTCGACAGCCCCGCCATCGGCTGGGGCGTGCAGATCGACCGCGTGGAGATCAAGGACGTCTCGCTGCCCGAGACGATGAAGCGCTCGATGTCGCGGCAGGCGGAGGCGGAACGGGAGCGCCGGGCGCGCGTGATCAACGCGGACGCGGAGCTGCTGGCGTCGAAGAAGCTGGCGGAGGCCGCCGCGACCATGTCCGCACAGCCGTCGGCCCTGCAACTGCGGTTGCTCCAGACCATCGTGGCGGTGGCGGCGGAGAAGAACTCGACGCTGGTACTGCCATTCCCGGTGGAGCTGCTGCGGTTCCTGGAGCGGGCCGTCGAAGAGCTGCCCACCGAGGAGCGGGCCGTCGTCGAAGAACGGGCCGTGGGGCGAGAGCCGGAAGGGCGTCCCTTCGAGGAACGGGCCGTCGAAGGGCCGGGGGCGCGGGGCTGGACGGTCGAGGGGTGGACTCCCGAGGAGCGACTGGCGGAGAAGGAGGCCGTACCGGAGCCGCCGCGCGGCGGTACCGGAGGGCGGGTGGCCGGTCAACAGGACGTAAGCGGCCGGGAGTTCGGCGGAAATGAGCCGGGAAGCCGGCGGGAGGGCGGCGGACCGGGTGAGGGGTGAGACCCGGGATTTCCCGGGTCGCTCCCCGGGTCGTCGGAGGAGCGGGGAGCGTGTGCATGGGCATGCGGGCGACCGGAAGTCGCCCTTGTGCACCCCGCCCCGGGTGGGGACACTCGGACGCACGAACTTGGTATGGACGCGTCCCCTTGGTGCGGGGCGCGGCCGTGCCCTCGTTCGGCCTCCGGGCCCGGAAGGCGAGCTGCCGCCGGGGCCGACCCCCCACTGGAGGTGCCGAGTTGAAGACCTTCCGGTCGGCCGCGCGCGGTGCGCCGGTCGACGCCGTGGCGGTGGTCGCCCCGCACGCGTCGGCGGTGTGCGCGTCCCCGGCCGGGGTGTCCGTCGGGGAGCGGCGGGCCGTCGGGCGGCCGTCGGCTGCGTGGCCCGCGGCGATGCGGCGGGCGCCGGAGACCCGGGCCGCGGTACCGGGAAACGCCCGGGTGACGGATCTGGGGGCTGGCCGGTTCGTCGCCACGGTTGATCCCGCGGTCACCGGCGCCCGGTCATCCCGGTCAGCCCGGTCGGCCCGGCTCGCCGACGGCGTCGCGCGGTTCGCGGACGCGGCGCCCGTCCGGAGGCCCGCCACCCGGCCTGCCCGGCTCCTCGCAGGGGGCAACGGGATCCGGAGTGCCGCCAACCGCCGCACCCTCGGGTTCGACGGGGTGAAGGACGGCCGGCCCGGCTTCCTCGCCGACGGGCGCTGTGCCGTCGCGGTCCGCGACCGGTCCGGGGGAGCGGGCGAGCCGTGCGTCGCCGCCACCGAGACCTCCGTCGTCCCCTGCCACGACTGCGTCCTGGTCCCGTACGTCTGGGATGCCGGGATCGTCGGCGGCCGGGCCGTCGCCCGGGCGGGGACGGCGTACGCGGGGGAGCGTGTACGGCGCGGCGGTGCGTCGAACGGGGTGCGTGACGGGCGGGTCGCGGGGCCGGCCGCGACGAGGGTCGGCCACCCGGCGGGGCAGGTGGGCGGGTCGACCGAGGTGGACGTCCGCGCCGAACCCGGCGCCGGCGGCGGCCCGTCGGCCGGCGGTGGGACCGCGCCGGGCGTCACCCCGGGCGTCACCCCGGGCGGGATGGGCCACTGCCGGCCGGTGTCCCCGGCGCCTCGGGCGCCGGGCGCGCGTATCGGCTGAACTCCGGGCGGTGTGCGGGAGGTTCCGCTCACCGCCCGGCCACGGACGGGGGCCCCCGGACACACCTCCACGGTGTCCGGGGGCCGCCTCACGCACGGTTCGACGGGCTCGCAGGCCGGTCAGAACTCGAAGACGGTTCCCTTGCTCGCCTTCATTTCGCACGGGTTGGCGAAGGTGTGCTCGTACTTGACGCGCTGGCCTTCCCAGACGCCCTCCGCCGTCACGACGAAGGGGTTCCACTCCTTGGTGCAGGCCGTGCCGGACTTCACCTTGGTGATGTCGGCGAAGTTGCCGTTCGCCGCACGCAGTTGGTCACATGCTCCACGGGCGTCCGGGTGGGTCCCACTCGGCTTGGGCATGCAGTTGAGGGTCACCGCGCGCTGGACGCCGGCGGAAGCCGCCTTGTCGCCCTGGCCGACGGTGAGCACCAATGCCGAGGGTGCGTACAGACTCTGCTGGGCGGCGGGTGCGGGCGCGGGCGCCGCGCTAGCGGTGGCCCCGGCCCCCACCAGGCTGCCCAGGATCAACGCTGACCCCAGGGCGATCCCCCCAGTGATGTACCGCATTCCGAACACTCCCTTGTTCGTGGGTTCCGATAACGCTCGGAAGTTTGGCCCAAGCGGTGCGTGAACGCACATGCATCGATCGCTTTCAGTCGCTGGTTGAAAGCGTTGAGTAGTGGCTTGTTTCCGCTGTTCGCCGAGGGGTGGAAGGGGTGCCGCGTGAGGCGGGGGCGGCGCGGGGCGTCCGGTCTGGCGGGATTGGGACGGTTTAATGTTTCAGGAGTATTGACCTGCGGTAATCCCTTGCCATCGTTGATCCGGGGGTAACTGACCCTGGGAAAACAAGGATTGAGGGCGCCCCGATTCGATGATTCCGGAGTTCGGGGCGGAAGGTCCGGCTCCGGGGAGGGCCCGGCCGAAAAGAGGGCCGGCCGGGGCGGGGGAGGGTTTCCGGACGCCCCGGGGATGGCTCGGTAATGACCGAAGAGACGCCATCCCGACCGCTTGGTATGGGTGTTCAGGTCACCTGGAGGTCGATTCCCGTTCTCCGTGACCCCGATTCCGTTCGCTGGTGGACTTCTTCCGTTCACGGAAGATCGCACCCGCCCAGGTGACCGCCGCGCCCGCCGCCGCCCAGCCGGACAGCACCAGCAGGGGGCAGGTCAGGGCGTTGCCGTCGAAGTAGGTGAGGGAGCGGGCGGACCAGGTGCCGGCGCCGGGCGGGAGTGCCGGGCCGATGGCCCGCCAGAACGGCGGCAGCAGGGGATAGGGGTAGGCGCCGCCCGCGCTCGGGTTGCCGAGGACGACGACGATCGCGATCGCCAGTCCGATGCCGACGACACCCGCCAGGCTCTGCAGGGCCAGGGTGAGGGCGCCCACCGCGAAGACCACCAGCGTCCCCAGCCCCCACAGCGGGGCGACGCCGGCCGGCAGCGCGTCCAGGATCGGTCCGGTGATCACCGCGCCGAGCAGGCCGGAGACGGCCGCGTAGACCGCGAGCGCGGCCAGCCGGATGGTGGCGCGATGGGGGTTGGCGGGGCGGGCGCCCGCGCTGATCGCGAGGATCGCCGCGCACAGGTAGCCGCCCACGCACCAGCCGACCACCAGGTAGAACGAGGTCAGGCCGCGGGAGTCGCCGGCCGCGGCGGGGGCGATGTCGACGACCTTCACCGAGCGGTGCTCGGCCGCCTCGGCCCGGGTCGCGACCGCCTCGGCGGCCTGGGCGAGCGAGGCACCCGCGCCGCTCGCCACCAGCAGGGTGTCCTTGGTGCCGCGCGGGTCGACCACCAGGGCCGCGTCCAGGTCGCGCTCCCGCAGCCCCCGCTCGGCCGCCGCCCGGTCGGCCGTGACGCGCGGGTCCAGCGGGTCGCCCGGCAGCCGGTCCAGCCGTTCGGCCAGGGAGCCGGCCGCCTGCCGGGGCGCCACCACGCCCAGCCGGATGTCCCGCGGCTGGGGGTGGTGGAAGGCCCCCACGTAGGAGGCGATGAAGGCGAGCTGGAGAACGAGGACGCCGGTCACCAGGAGTGCGGCGCGGCCGGTGACCGCGTCGCGCACCTCCCGGACGAAAGAGCTCATGCCCCCGAGCCTGCGGGGCGCGGCCGGATGGCGCAGGCGGGAGCGGGCCGATCGGGGGAGCCGTGATGTCGCGGTGGCCGGCCGCAGGGTGATCGCCCGGCCCGCCCGTTCGACAGCGCTCGGCGGCGTAGCGCCGCCGGGTGGGGCAGAAGGTAGGGAAGCGGCACATATCCGGTGGTTTAGGCCGTCCTGTGTCCTAATCGGACCGTACGGTACCGGCGTGTGCGGCCCGGCAGTCGTCGAGGCCGCTTCCCCGAACCCCGTACGGCCCGGTCGTCCGGGCCTACTCCACCGCAGGAGGAATGCCGACATGGCCAGCACGAATGCCCTTGAAGGTGCCCGAGTGGCGTGTGCCGCGTTCTGGGGGCACGACGGGAAAGCGCTCGCCGACTTCTACGCCGCCGCCCTGGGCTGGGACGTCGTCCAGACCTTCGGTGACACCGCGGCGATGATCAGCGACGGTACCACCGCCTACGTGTTCTACACGGCCGAGTCCTTCAAGGCTCCGGACTGGCCGGCGGACGAGCTCGTCTTCCACCTGGACCTGTCCTACGACGACGTGGAAGCCGCCGAGGCGCGCCTGCTGTCCCTCGGTGCCGTCAAGCCGGATCACCAGCCGGGGGGTGAGCAGTGGACGGTGTTGCTCGACCCTTCCGGCCAGCCGTTCTGCATCAGCGCCGGCCGTTCGTGAGGGGAGGGCCGGGCTCTGAGTCCACCCGGGGGGGGCTGGGCGCCTCCTGATGGGTGAGCGGGGCGGGCCGCTCTTTCGCGTGTTCGTACGAATGTTCGACGATTGGTTTATGGTGGAGGGAGAGGGGCGGAAATCGGCCAGGGGGGCATGACGGGCGAACGGAGCGGGAGGCGTGATGACGGCTCGTTCGACGTGTCCGCCGGACGGGCACCGTCCCGGCTCCCCGAGCTTCCCGAACCGGGGTGATGCCGGGGGCCCGCAGGGCCCGGTGCCGCCGTCGGGGCTGCGGTCGGGGCTGCGGTCGGGGCTGCGGTCGGGGCGGTCGTCGGCTCCGGCGCGGCCCGCGTCCCCCGAGCCCCTTGCCCGGCCGTCGGCCTCCGAGCACCTCGCGCGGCCGTCGGCCCCCGAGTCCCGTGTCCGGCCGTCGGCCCCCGCGCGCCGGGCCGCCGCCTTCCCGTTCACCCACCTGCACACCGCCTCCGGCTTCTCCGCGCGGTACGGCGCCTCGCACCCCGAGCGGCTGGCCGAGCGGGCGGCCGAGCGGGGCATGGACGCGCTCGCCCTCACCGACCGCGACACCCTCGCCGGCGCCGTCCGGTTCGCCCGGGCCACCGCCGCCGCCGGGGTGCGCCCGCTGTTCGGCGTCGACCTGGCCGTCCGCGGCCCGGAGCCCGCGCCCGGCGAGACCGTCCGGCGGCGTACGCCCGTACGCGGCGGGGCGTTCGTCGACGAGTCCGCGCCCCGCGCCGTCTTCCTCGCCCGTGACGGCGCGCTCGGCTGGGCCGCCCTGTGCGGCCTGGTCACCGCCGCCCACGCCGGGAGCACCGGTCCCGCCGACCGCCCCGAACTGCCCTGGGCGGAGGCCGCGGCCGCCGCGGCCGGGCCCCGTCCGCCGGTGTTCGTGCTGCTCGGACCGGACTCCGAGGTCGGCCGCGCGCTCGCCGCCGGGCGCCCCGACCGGGCCGCGCGGCTGCTCGCGCCGTGGCGTGAAACGTTCGGTGCCGCCCTCCGCCTGGAAGCCGTCTGGCACGGCCGCACCGGCACCGGGCCCGGTTCGCTGCGGCTCGCCGCCCGTACCCTCGGCCTCGCCGCCGACCTGGGCGTCCCGGCCGTCCTCACCAACGCCGCGCGCTACGCCGACCCCGGGCAGGGGCCCGTCGCCGACGTCCTCGACGCGGCCCGCCGGCTGGTGCCCGTCGACTTCCGCCGGCCCGAGGCGCTGGACGGCGGCGAGCGCTGGCTCAAGGACCCCGGCGCCATGGCCGCCGCCGCCGAACGGATCGCGGAGGCCGCCGGCCTCGGCCGGGACGCCGCCCGCCGGCTGCTCGGCACCACCGAGGAGACCGCCGCCGCCTGCCGCGTCGACCCCGAGGACGACATCGGCCTCGGCTCCGTCCACTTCCCCGAGCCGCGCCTGGTCGGCGCGGACCGGCGCACCGCCGACCGGGTGCTGCGCTCCCGCTGCACCGCCGGCCTGGTGCGGCGGGGCTACGACCGGGGCCCCCGGGGCCGCGTCTACCGGGACCGGCTGGACGACGAGCTGGACGTCATCGCGCGGCGCGGCTTCGCCTCGTACTTCCTCACCGTCGCCCGGGTCGTCGACGACGCCCGCGAGCTCGGCGTCCGCGTCGCCGCGCGCGGCTCCGGCGCCGGCTCGCTGGTCAACCACCTGCTGGGCATCGCCGGCGCCGACCCGGTCGAACACGGCCTGCTGATGGAGCGGTTCCTGTCCACGCGGCGGGCCGCGCTGCCCGACATCGACATCGACGTCGAGTCCGCGCGCCGGCTGGACGTCTACCGCGCGATCTTCGACCGGTTCGGCCCGGAGCGGGTCGCGACCGTCGCCATGCCCGAGACCTACCGGGTCCGGCACGCCCTGCGCGACGTCGGCGCCGCCCTCGGCATGGACCCCGCCGAGGTGGACCGCCTCGCCAAGGCGTTCCCGCACATCCGGGCGCGCGACGCGCGGGCCGCCCTCGCCGAGCTGCCCGAGCTGCGCGGCATCCGGCCGGAGCGGTACGGGCGGCTGTGGGAGCTGACCGAGGCGCTGGACGCGCTGCCGCGCGGCGTCGCCATGCACCCGTGCGGCGTCCTGCTCTCCGACGCGACCCTGCGCGCCCGTACGCCCGTCGTGCCGACGAGCGGCGAGGGCTTCCCGATGTCCCAGTTCGACAAGGACGACGTGGAGGAGCTCGGCCTGCTCAAACTCGACGTGCTGGGCGTGCGGATGCAGTCCGCGATGGCGCACGCGGTGGACGAGGTCGAACGGACCACCGGCCGCCGCATCGACCTCGACGACCCGACGCAGGTCCGGCCCGGCGACCCGCGCACGTACGCGCTGATCCGCTCCGCCGAGACGCTCGGCTGCTTCCAGATCGAGTCGCCCGGCCAGCGCGACCTGATCGGCCGGCTCCAGCCGGAGACCTTCCACGACCTCGTCGTCGACATCTCGCTGTTCCGGCCGGGCCCGGTCGCCGCCGACATGGTGCGGCCCTTCATCGAGGCCCGGCACGGCCGCGCGCCCGCCCGCTACCCGCACCCCGACCTGGAGGAGGTGCTGAAGGAGACGCACGGCGTGGTCGTCTTCCACGAGCAGATCATCGAGATCCTGCGGATCATGACCGGCTGCGACCGGGGCCGCGCGGACGAGACCCGGCGCGCGCTCTCCAAGCCCGAGCTGCTCGGGCGGGTACGGGCCTGGTTCGCGGAGCGGGCGGCGGAGCGCGGCTACTCCGCCGACGTCGTCCGGCGCACCTGGGAGATCGTCGAGGCGTTCGGCTCGTACGGCTTCTGCAAGGCGCACGCGGTCGCCTTCGCCGTGCCCACCTACCAGTCGGCCTGGCTCAAGGCGCACCACCCGGCCGCGTTCTACGCCGGGCTGCTCACCCACGACCCGGGGATGTACCCCAAGCGGCTGCTGCTGGCGGACGCGCGGCGGCACGGGGTGCCGGTGCTGCCGCTGGACGTGAACCGTTCGGACGCCGCCTATCGGATCGAACTGGTGTCCGAGAGGCGGTTCGGGATCCGGCTCGCCCTCTCGGAGGTGCACGGCATCACCGAGGCCGAGACGGAACGCATCGTGGCCGGCCGCCCGTACAGCTCCCTCCCGGACCTGTGGCGGCGGGCCAGGCTCCGCCTCCCCGTCGCCGAACGGCTGGCGCGCGTCGGCGCGTTGGACGCGTTCGGCGACAACCGGCGCGACCTGCTCCTGCACCTCACCGAGCTCCACCGCCACCAGCGGGGGCCCACCGCCCAGCCGACCCTCGTCGACGACGCGCGGACCGAACCGATCGGCCTGCCCGACCTCGACGCGGAGGAGCGGCTGGGCGCCGAGCTGAACGTGCTCGGCATGGACACCTCGCGCCACCTGATGACCGATCACCGGTCGTTCCTGCGGGAGTTGGGCGCGCTCCCGGCGAGCCGGCTGCGCGACGCGCGGCACGGCGAGACCGTGCTCGTCGCGGGCGCCAAGGCGGCCACCCAGACGCCGCCGATCCGGTCCGGCCGGCGGGTGGTCTTCGCGACCCTCGACGACGGTACGGGCCTGGTCGACTGCGCCTTCTTCGACGACTCCCACGCGGCCTGCGCCCACACGGTCTTCCACTCCTGGCTGCTGCTGGTCCGCGGCACGGTCCAGCGGCGCGGGCCGCGCAGCCTGAGTGTGGTCGGCGTCCGGGCGTGGAACCTGGCGGAGCTCGTCGCGCTCCGGGCGGAGGGGGGATTGGAGGCGGTGGCCGAGGTGCTGGCCCGGCCGGTGGAGGCGGACGGGGAGGCTGGGGAGGCTGGGGAGGTCAGGGCTAGCGGGGCTGTTGAGGCTACCGAGGCTACCGAGGGGTCCGGGGCGGCGGGTGCGCCGGGTGCGCCGGGGCGGCGCATCGAGATGCCCACCGGTTATGCGATGCACCCGTGGGCCGACCTCCGGCCGGCGGGCGAAGGGGCGGCCACGGGACGGAAGTTGTGGCATGCGAGCCAGGGGAGCGCGGGGCGGTGAACGGGATGGAGAGGGTGAACGGGGTCTGTCTCTTAT